>CAZCAL010000125.1:7985-10970 GCA_964496625.1 uncultured Verrucomicrobiaceae bacterium
ACCCGCGCAACCAATCCTTCGCGCATTTATAGCAAGCGCCAGCCGTCCAGGGAGGCGGCCCCCATGTCCCGCCCGAAAAGAACAAGGTGTCTGAGGCCTTGACGCGCCAACGGATCTGAACACCTGTGATCAATGCACGCCGCCGGACCCCAGAACCCCCTTCATGGCATCACCTTGGAAAAGATGTTGCGCCAACTTGTTGAACACTATGGCTGGGAGCAACTGGGCCGCATCATCCGCATCAATTGTTTCAATTTCGATGCGAGCATCAAATCTAGCCTCACCTTCTTGCGCAAAACGCCGTGGGCGCGGACCAAGGTAGAACAACTCTACCTCGATACACTGCCTGATTTCGTCAGACCAGAGCCTCCTCCAACTCAAGCTCAACCCAGCGCCAGCGATTAAGCTGGGACACCCGCCAGATCGCCAGGGAGCGAACCACCCTCGTTTTCATCCTGCGCTGCACTACGAGACTCGTTCGCCTTCGGGATCGGAGGTGGTGCTGGAGGCTTGGGCTTGGATTGCGGCGGATTCAGCATCCGACCATGTTCCATGATTTCCTTGATCTGAGATCCATCCAGCGTTTCATACTCCAAGAGGGCCAGCGCAATCGCATCCAAACTTTCGCGATGCTTAACGAGAATTTGCTTCGCGTGATCGTAGGCTTCATCGATGAGGCGCTTCACCTCTTCATCGATCTTCTGCGCGGTAGCACTGCCGTAGTTCCGGCTACGGCCAAGATCTCGTGCAAGGAAGACGGCACTGTCCGCCTCACCATACTCCACCATCCCGAGCGTATCACTCATACCCCAAGCGCAGACCATGCTGCGAGCGATCGTGGTAGCTTGTCGAATATCACCCATGGCGCCGTTGGTGACGTCAGCAAACTTAATCTCCTCAGCAACGCGACCTCCCATCGCGACGACCAGATCGTCCAGCAACTCGCTCTTGCGGTGAGTGAACTTGTCTTCTTCTGGCAGCCACATCGTGGACCCCAAGGACGGACCACGAGGAATGATGGTGACCTTGTGCAGTGGATCGGTGTGTTCGAGAACTTCGATCAAAATGGCGTGACCTGCCTCATGGTAGGCGGTATTTTCCTTTTCCTTGTCGCTCAGGGCAAGGCTGCGACGTTCGCGACCCCAACGGACCTTATCGCGGGCCTCTTCAAGCTCGGGAGTACCGATGGCCTTCAAATTTCGGCGAGCAGCCAGTAGAGCCGCTTCGTTGATGACATTCGCCAACTCCGCGCCAGAGAAGCCCGGCGTGCCACGCGCCACTTTCGAAAGATCTGCATTTTCACCGAGCTTCACCTTCTTCGCATGCACACGGAGGATCTCTTCTCGGCCTTTCACATCTGGCAGACTAACGGTCACTTGCCTGTCAAAACGACCAGGGCGCAGCAGCGCTGGATCAAGGACATCTGGACGGTTAGTGGCCGCGATGATGATGATCCCTTCCTGGGTATCGAAGCCATCCATTTCCACGAGCAAGGCATTCAGCGTCTGTTCGCGCTCATCGTGGCCACCGCCGAGACCATGCCCGCGATGACGGCCTACAGCGTCAATCTCATCGATGAAAATCAAGCACGGAGCATTCTTTTTGCCCTGCTCAAACATGTCACGCACCCGGCTGGCCCCGACACCAACGAACATTTCGACAAAGTCAGAACCGCTGATACTGAAGAACGGCACATCGGCTTCACCGGCGATCGCCTTGGCCAGCAATGTCTTGCCTGTGCCAGGAGAACCGACCATCAAAACGCCCTTCGGGATTTTACCCCCAAGGCGCTGGAACTTCTTGGGATCCTTGAGGAACTCGACCAACTCCTGCACTTCTTCCTTGGCTTCATCGCAGCCAGCAACGTCTTTAAAGGTGACCTTATTTCGTTCCTGAGAAAGGAGGCGCGCCCGGCTTTTGCCGAAACTCATTGCACCACGACCAGCCGTGCGAATTTGCTGGCGCACCAGCACGTAGATCAGAACCAAAAGCAGCACCAAAGGGATGAGAGGCACCAGCATGGCACTCCACACGTGGTTTTCATAAATCGGATTCAGCACCAGATTCTTTGAAGCCAGGAGCTTGTTGATGTCATCCCTCTGAAGGTCGAGATTTACGGCCACCCTGAACAATTCTGAGCTAGTGGCCGGAGAGACCTTGCTGTCTGTTGGCTCTGCGCCTTCGACAGCAGGAGCGGTTGACTTCCCGCTGACGCGACGGAATCCGCGAATGATCTCCTCCATCGTGGAGTCCTGCCTCACAAGTTGTAGGTCCTTGCTACGATCGATCTGATCAGATTCGACCACTTCCTTGAACTCCGCATACGAAAGCGTCTGGCTGCTTTTGCCGGCAGTGTTCACCATGAGGGCTGAGCCCACAAGCAATAGAGCCATAGCAAAGAGCAAGAAGCCCCGCCAGTTAAAGTTAGACTCTGGGCTTTTGCGGCCAGGGCCGTCATTGCGGTTTCCAAATTGATCGTCTGACATGTTGAACAGGGTTACGCTTCGCGCAGGGGGATAGCATACACTTCCAGGCGGGAAATGCAAAAATCCCGTAACCGGAGGCAAAATGAGGCCGTGCGATCTAAGGCCTCGTCTCCCTTTGCCCTAGAATCAACTTGATTCTTATGCATACGCGGTGGCATTCTACGCCTTCCTTGCCTCCCCCCAAAAATGCCAGCAGTGCCAGCGTCATGTATCCACTAACATCCCCCACCCGGCAGCGCTCCACAGTCTGCCAGCGCAAAGGTGCCGCCGCGCCGATGTTGATCGTCTTCATCGCCCTAGTTGTCAGCGCTGCCGTCTTCTTCCTCTTTACCCGCCGAAAGATGGAGGAACAAAAATCTGGCGTCCAACAGACTGTCGCCGCTGCACCCCAAGGTCCCACTGGGGGTGCCTCGCCGCAGCAGTCACCAACCGCAGAGAACAAGGGAGCGGTTCCCCCCAGCACGCCCGCCACTCCAACTCCAGGTGCGCCGCAGAAACC
>CAZCAL010000126.1:0-6335 GCA_964496625.1 uncultured Verrucomicrobiaceae bacterium
CGGACACGAAGATGACGGAGTACTTCGAGCGTCCGCGGGTCAGGTCATCGGCCGTCGGGCCCAACCCTCCCGTCGCGATCACGATGTCGGCCCGCGAGATTGCGTTGCGAAAGACCTCGACGTTATCGTCCAGCGAATCGCCGACCATCGTCTGGAAGCGTGGCATCACCCCCGCCTTCGCCGATGACTTCCCCCCATCAGGGCACAAAAAAGTGCTTTGTGGGAAGGTACCCATGTTGGACCTGTCGAGATCCAAGCACTCAGCACCTAGCACAAAGCACTCTGTTTGAAGTGGGCCTAATCGAGAGACTTGATCTTCAGATTACGATACCAGACCGGAGCCTGTGCCTTGCCGTGCAGACCCTGAAAGCCGATCGGGCCTTTGCGGGCAAAGTCCTTGAGGGCTTCAGGGAACTTGTTTGCGGTGCCATCGGGGTTCTTGCCTTTTTCTGGCCAGTCGTTCAGATCAACGTCTTGCACGGTCTCGCCATTGAAGACGACGGTGATCTTGCTGCCTTTGCAGGTGATGGTGTAGTGGTTCCATTCGCCGACAGGCTTGGATGCGCTCTTTGTGGGTGGCTTGGCGTCGTAAATCGCGGCGACCATGCCATACTTGGTCTCATCCGTGGAATCGTGCACTTGGATCTCCAGGGCGGAGAGGATTTTCTTTGTGTCTCCGGCACGGAGGAAGACGCCGCTGTTGGACTCATTCGCGACCTTGAATTCGAGATCGAGAATGAAGTCGCCATAAGAGTCTTTGGTCCAGAGAGTGCCGTGATCTTTGGCGACCATGACTCCGTCTTCGATGGCCCAGGGGCCTTCTTGAACGGCATTGGAGAGGTCAGCAGCGAATAGATCTTTCCAGCCAGTCGTATCAGGATGGCCTGAGGTTTGCGCGCTGGCGATGCCAGCGGCACTGAGCATGAGTGCGATGAAGGTGGAGCGTAACATTTGTTTGAGTCGTTGGGTTTTTGGGTTCGGGTCGTTGGGGAAGGTGGATCAGGGCAACTCTTGGATGCGGATGTTCCGCCAGCGGATTTCTTTGCCTGCAGCTTCAGCGTTTTTTCCAATGCCGTGAACTTGCAGGGCGATCAAGCCTTTGGGTGTCAGTCCATCCTTCAGGTCGGCTGCCGCCACACCGTTGAGGAAGGTCTTGATGGAATCGCCACGGCACTCGATGCGGCCAAGATTCCACTCGCCACCCTTGAATGCTTTGCGTGCAGCCTCGTTGCTCTTCAAATCGAAGAGCCAGCCGCGGCGAGCTTCGTCATACACGCCGGCGGTGAAGGCTCGGGGCGATGGGTCGATTTCGAATTGGTAGCCGTGCACCCGGTCGGCGGGGAATTTCTTCTTTTTACCGGCGATCTCCACTTCGGTGTCTGCGGTGTAATATTGGCTGCGGAACTGCACGCCGGAGTTCATGCCCTCAGGCACCTTGAATTCAAATTCCAGGATGAAGTTCCCGTACTGCTTTGAGGTGCACATGAAGGAGTTCCCAGTGCCTGCCACGGTCTTGCCAACCACACAGCCGTCTTCGACGCGGTACTCGGCGGTGCCGCTGTGCTGCTCCCATCCGGTGAAGTCTTTGCCGTTGAATAGGGCAGTCCAGGAGCCTTCTTCGGCGCGCAGGTTGAAGGAGGAAAGCGTGGTAAGTGCGAGAAACAGAGCAATTTTCATGATTGGATCTTCAAAACGTTGTGGCAGTCAGTTTATTTCCCGATCATTCAGCGGATCGCACGAGGGCGAGATTGCGTTTGAATCCTTCGCGGACGCAGGAGAGATCGGAATCCATCGCCAGCCATGTGTAGCCCATGCCCTTGAGTTTGGGGAGATCTGCCGGATCACGCACCAGAATGCCACAGGGCTTGTCATGGTCTGCGGCGGCCTTTGCGATCCGCGCCAGACAGTCGTCAAAGGTGCGGGCGGAGTGATGCGCGTTGAGGTCGAACTGCAAATCCGCTGGGCCAACAAACAAGGCGTCGATGCCAGTGACGGCGGCGATTTCCTCCGCATGTTCCACGCCTTCCAGGGTCTCGATCTGCGCAATGATCAGCGGCGCGTGAGGTGCCTCGCCGGGTGGACGCAGCCCGTAGTTGTGGGCGCGAACGGAGCGGGAGAAACCGCGTTTCCCATGCGGAGGATAGCAGGCTCCGCGGATGGACTGGAAGGCGTCGTGCACCGAATTCACATGCGGGATCATCACACCGTCTGCGCCCCAGTCTAACACGCGGCCGATTTGATCTGGATTGGGGGAAGAGACCCGCACGATGCTCGTCGTGGTGGATCCACGGAGAGCGCGCAGTTGGTTCGGCAGCGCGCCTTCACCTTCACAGCCGTGCTCAAGATCGAGTAGAACCCAGTCAAATCCCACCTCCGCACAAAGTTCTGCAATGACCGGGGAACCAATGGATAGCCAGGTGCCGACGCGTGGGATGATGGAGGATGAGCGTTGTTTCATAGAAGGGTAAGGTTGGAAGATTCGCGCAAGCCCCGCAGGGCGAGATCCAGGCGCGCATGGGTGAATTGACACAGATCCGCGCCGGAACCTCCTGAGCCAATCAGAAAAAAACCATCGGTGCGATCAAAATATCCAGCGCCGACACGAATCACCGCTTTCACGATCATGTTACGCAATAGATGCAGCCAAAAACGGCGCAGGTGTTCCGCAGGGAGCGGGCGGACACTCGCGTAACCATCAAAGGCCTTGTGCAAAAACGCTGTATCGTGGAAGCAGGCCAGCAGGGAAACGTCGTCCATCTCATCGCCACCGATGGCATCATCATAATCGATGAAGGCAGCGATGTGATCCGTGCTACCCAGGATATTCCAGAGCGCGAGATCTTTGTGAACGAGACAACCCTCCGCCAAGAAGAGTAGATCGCGATGCTCTTCGATGGTGCGACGGATCTCAGCGGCATGCCCTCCAGTGAGAAACGCACGGGTCGTGAGGAAGGCTAAATGGTCATCCAAGCGCGTGAAGAAATAGCTCTCGTAACTCGAGTGCAGACCAACGAATGCGCCATCGCTTGCTCTCTTGGCGATTTCAAGCGGACCGAATCCATTGATCGAAATCTTTTGCCAACTCGCCACCGCTGCACCGATGTCAAAGGCGATGCTTTCAGACTGCAACTCCCCGCGCTTGAACCAATGATTCAGATCTGGCGCGGCGATGCGTTCCAGCGCCTGCCAGGCAAACGGTACGCGATTGCGAGTCGCATCACAGGCATGGACCACTGGCGTAGGAATACCGATCTCGCGGACGTGATCCAGAATGGCCGATTCGATGGCAAGTTGTCCGTCCTGCTCAGGTCCATTCTCCACCCGGACAAACATCGCCGCACCATCCACCTCCGCGTTCCAAGTCAGATGATTGCCCTGACCCACCCCCGGACTCAGGATCACCTCCGTCGCCTCCATCGCCAACCGCAGTTCCTCGCGCAGGGTGGTCTCCATGGCCGCATCCGCCGGGCTACGAGCCTGCGTGCCATGAAAGGCCGCCGGGCGGTCGCATTTCCAGTAGTAGATGTCTTTCCGGCTCATAGGGGACGGGGAGAGAGTAACAAATACTGATTAGCTCTTCTCTTTGGGGCCAAGCACCGGCCGATTCTTCCACCATGCGGCGATGAACCCGCCGAGGATGTTTTGCATCACGCCGCTGAACACGCAGGCGGCAGCGGCCAGTGGCATTGTCGGGAAGTGCTTCTTTGCTAGGCCGCTGGCCATTCCTCCGTTCTGCATTCCCACTTCGATGCTGACGGTGCGGGCAATTGTCTCAGAGTAGCCCAGCGACCGCGTGACCCAATAGCCCGTGGCAAACCCGATCACATGCAAGAGGAAGGCTGCGGCCGCCAGTCGGCCAAAGTTGGAGGCGATGGCCTCAGCACTTGCCGCCACGATCCCGCCGCTCACCAGGGTAAAAGCGACCACTGCGATCGTTGGGCCAAAGGCACCAATTTGCTGTGCTACACGCGGGGCCTTCCAGCGGAAGAGCACCCCGATCACCACTGGGGCAACCACCATTTGCAGCGAGGACAGGCACAGCCCCCACACATCTACAGGCACATAGGCACCTGCCAGCCAACTGCACCACAACGGTGTAAAGACAAACGACATCAGCGTGGAGGCCAGCGTCAGCACCACAGATAGCGCCACGTTCGCCCCCGCCAGGAAGCTGATCACGTTCGACGCCATGCCACCAGGACAGCTCGCTACCAGGATCAGACCCACTGCCAGTCCTGGCTCCAGGTGCATGAGTTTCGCCACCCCCCAGCCCGCCAGTGGCATGATCGTGTATTGAGATACAAAGCCCAGCGATACTGTGCCCGGCATCTTACCAATGTGCCCAAAGTCCTCCGGCGTCAGCGTCAGGCCCATGCCCAGCATGGAAAAGGATAGCGACCAGATCACCCAAGGAGTCGTGAACCAAAGCATCGTCCAGGGCCAGAAAAAGGCGATCACTGCGAGGCTGACCAGCCAGACTGGATAGAGATTGTTGAACCAATTGAGGAAGCGTTGCATACAGAAGGACGTGATTTACACAGGAAATGGCAGCGCACACAAGCTCATTGATACGTGCCCACAAAGAAGCCGCATCAGAGGCTAGGCGATGACTGCCGTAAATCCCACCTCCCACAGGCAGAGGGTGGCGTCGAAAGTTTGTGTCGAGGAACTGGAACCGATCAACTCCCCGGCTCTGCGAGCATCTTCTTCAGGCTGGAGAAGAAATCGACACTTTCTTCCTGGGTGATGGCCTCGTTCATGTGGCTGGTGTAGTCGATCTCATCGATGTAGGTGGGATCGAGTTCGCGAAGGAAGTGGCTGGGCTCGGAGGCGTGCTTTTGGCCCCACTTATTGCGGAAGCAAGCGTAGCTCATGGTCAGCTGTTCTTTGGCGCGGGTGATGCCGACGTAGAAGAGGCGTCGCTCTTCGTCGATACGGTTTTCTTCAAAGGAACGACGGTGCGGGAGGATGCCCTGTTCGAGTCCGGGCAGATAGACCACGGGGAACTCAAGGCCCTTGGAGGCATGCATGGTGATGAGGCAGACGCCTTTCTTTTTCGTGATGTCGTCCTTCTCTTCGCGCTCGTCATTGAGGCTGATTTCATCCAGGAAACCGCCGAGCCCGTCCTTGGCATTGCGTTCTGTGTAGTTGCCGATGGTCTTTATAAACTCTTTGAGGCCATTCTCCCAGTTGAGGAAGTCATCGGGCGTCTTGGCCAGCTTCTTCAAATAATCCATGTAACCGATTTGATCGATGAGCATTTCTGTCATCGTCACGAGGTTCGTGCCAGGAGTGTGGGCAGGCTCTGAGAAGCGGTTAATGATGTCGATGAAACTGCGCACGCTTGATCGGGTCTTCTCCGGCAGTTGGCGTTGGAGGTCCTCCATGCACAAGGTGACCCAGACGCTTTGGGATCGCTCCAGTGATCGTTCGCGGGTGAGCTCTGCTGTGCCTGTACCAATGCCGCGACTGGGGGTGTTGATGATTCGCAGCAGGTTGATGTCATCGTGCGGATTGTGCAGGACGCTGAGGTAGCCGAGAATGTCTTTGACCTCCCGCCGATCAAAGAAACTGCGGGCACCGACGACGCGATAGGGGATCTTCAGTTTGCGGAAGTTTTGTTCCAATACCCGGGACTGATCGTTGGTGCGGAAAAGGACAGCGAAGTCCTCCCACTCACGCCCGTTGTTGAAGTGGTTGGCCTCAATTTCCTTGGCCACCATCTCGCCCTCCGCTTTGTCATCCTGGGTCGCGATGAGCCGCAACCGATCAGAGCCTGTGTTGCGACTCCAGAGGGTTTTTTCGCGACGACCAAAGTTGTGCACGATAAGCGAGTTTGCGGTGTGCAGGATGGGGGTGGTGGAGCGGTAGTTTTCCTCCAGTTTGACAACCTTCGGATTGGGGAAAAAGTTTTCGAACTCCGTGATGTTGGTGATCTCGGCCCCGCGCCAGCCGTAGATGGATTGGTCGTCATCACCGACGACGCAGACGTTGTAGGGATCTGGAACGAGTGCGCGCAAGAGCCGCATCTGGAGGGAGTTGGTGTCTTGAAACTCATCCACCATGAGGAAGCGATGCCGATCTTGGAGGACGGCTCTCACCTCGGGGACGTCTTCGAGCAGTTCGACGCCTAGCAGCAGCAGATCGTCAAAATCCATGACATTCAGCGCGCGCATCTCCGCCTGGTAGGCCTCCATGATCGCTGGCAAGAGTTCCTTCTTTGGATCGCCAAGGGACTCTCCGTAGTTCTTGGCGCGGCTGATTTTGCTGAGGGCAGCGGAGGCATCAAGCGTCTCTTCACTCAGCTTCTCGCGGTGGATAACCAGGCCATTCAG
>CAZCAL010000126.1:6345-9454 GCA_964496625.1 uncultured Verrucomicrobiaceae bacterium
GGTCATGATGCGCTTGATGAGACTGGTCTGCTCGCTCTGACTGTAGATGACGAAATTCTTTTTATAGCCGACGTGTTCCGCAAACTCACGCAACATGCGGGCGCAAAAGGCGTGGAAGGTTCCAAGCACGACTTTTTTGCCGAGGCCATCGCGCACCATGTCTTTGACGCGTTCCCGCATTTCGGTCGCGGCCTTGTTGGTGAAGGTGACGGCGAGGATGTGGTGCGGGAGGATGCCCTCATTCACCATGTAGGCGATGCGGGCGGTGATGACGCGGGTCTTTCCCGTGCCAGCGCCTGCGAGGATGAGCAGGGGACCGTAGATGTGGCTGGCGGCCTCGCGTTGCTGGGCGTTGAGGGTGCCGGTAAAGGAAGAGGACATCAGATTGCGAAGGGCTGGATGCTGTCTGGGGTAGGCGCATTTCCTTGCTCCCACCATTGCTGCAAGACAGTTGGCAAAAGCTGATGCTCTGCCGCCTGGATGCGCTGACGTAGCTGATCGACCGTGTCGCCAATTTTAATCGGCACTTTTGCCTGGGCTAAGATGGTGCCTGTGTCCACTTCCGAGGTGACGAGGTGGACGGTACAGCCAGTTTCAAATTCGCCCGCTTCCAGGGCTGCCTTTACGGCATGTCGCCCTTTATATTTGGGCAACAGGGAAGGGTGGACATTGACGATGTGACCGCGCCAGGCGTCGACCGTTGGGTCCTTGAGGATTCGCATGAAGCCAGTGAGAACCACTACATCGACTCCCGCCCGCTGGAGGTGCTCAAAGATCTCTTTTTGGGCTGCGGCAGTGGTGCGGAGAGGCTCTGGCCCGCAATCGACATGGAACGCAGGAAGGTCTGCCGTTTTGGCCAGTTGGAGGAAGCGACATTCGGCGATATCCGAAATGGCAGCGGTGACCTTTGCGTTCAAGGAGCCTTCGCTGATGGCCTTGAGGATGGCCTCAAAATTACTGCCGTGGCCGGATCCTAACACGGCGAGGCGAAGCGGTGGTTTTTCGCTGCTGTCTGCGGCGGGCAGCTGCATCTTGGTGAGGGTCGCTGTCGTGGACTTCCCTGCGACCAGGGGAAGAATGCGGATTTCTGTTCCTGCTTCTGCTAAAGCTGCTCGTTCCTCAGGGTTTAGCGATTCGATGGTGTAATCGCCGCCTTTGGCGTAAACGTGGGGTCTTATCGCCTTGATCAGGCCAGTTGCCCGAGGATCATCGAAGACGACGACGGCATCGACGCTGCGCAGTGCGGCGAGAACTTCTGCACGGTCGTTCTCGCTGTTCAAAGGCCGATTGGGGCCTTTCAATGCACGCACAGAGGAGTCTGAATTGAGAGCGATGACGAGGGCGTCCCCGAGGGCGCGGGCTTCGGCAAGATAGCGGACGTGGCCGGTGTGCAGCAGATCAAAGCAGCCATTGGTGAAGACGAGACGTTGCCCTTTGGCGTCTAGTTCATCGCGCAATTGGCGGATGGATTCAGGCGAAGACGGCAGATATTCGGCGGCAGACATGGGGGCTATTTCCGTAGCCGAGCCCACCCCGGATGCAAGTGAGGGAATGGTGAAATAGCGCGGCCAGCCAGTGTCTCAAAAATTCCTGATTTTTTTCTGGTCTTTAAGGCGCGAATTGGGTCTAATCGAAGTGGAGATGGTCACCGTGAGGTGGGCGCTCCAAACAATAACCGATAAATACCAACCTAAACGCACTACATAAAATGAAAAAGCAAATGCAACGCGGCTTCACTCTGATTGAGTTGCTGGTTGTGATCACCATCATCGCGATTCTCGCGAGCTTGGCTGTTCCTACCTACAACACTATTCAGGACAAGTCCAACCAGGTCAAGGCGACAAGCAATTGCCGTCAGATCATCTCCGCGCTCAAACTTTACGCGGGTGACAACTCCGGAGCCTACCCTGACTCTGACCCTAGCCAGCCAACCACGGCGAACGACGCCTTCCGTCTGCTGATCAAGCAGGACATCATCCAGGACGAGCGTATCTTCGGCTGCCCAGCCAGCAAGTTCAATGGCGATAATAACATCGGCACTGCACCTGAGTACGCTGAAGCGGTCGAATCCAATGAAAACCATTGGGCAATGACCGTGGGTCAGACGGAGTCCAGCTCCTCCGTGATGCCTCTGGTTTTTGAGAATCCGGCTACCCAAGCATGGCCGCCACAATGGAATGCTGACTACGCTGGTCAGCTCCAGCCCGGCCGCACATGGCGCGGTGGTAAGATCGTCATCGGTCTCAACGATAACAGCGTCAGCGTGGTGAAGTTGGAAGCGACCAAAGGAATGGTCGGCCCTGCCGATCTCGGAAGTGGTACGAACCTCTTCACCCAGGCTGCTGAAAACCAAGAAATTCTCAACATCCTGACGAACTGATCGTCAGGCTTTCGCCTGATTCTTCGGTGCCACAGGTTCCCACAGGGACCTGTGGCATTTTCTTTTTTGGGATGGTGCTTGCCCAGAACTCTGCGTTCGCCATCATTGGCTGCATGGCTTTTCCCATTCGTTCTCCTCGTGACGCTGTCGGCGGAATTTTCGTGTTCGGTCGTATTCTGGACAAAATTCGTCTCCATGCAGACGGGGCGCTGCCGGAGGGATGGCATGTCGGCGTGATCCCTGGGAAGCGGACTTTTGATGATCGTGTCTGCCGACTCCTCGGCGTTTCTTTTGACGCGCTTGAGGCAAGGGTCCTCGCGGGCGGCTCTGATGACGAGATTTTGGAGTGGTGCTTCGAGACGGGTAGCCGTCCGAGTGACGAGCAGATCGAAATTTGGAATGGCTTTATGTCGAAGCGCGGCTGGCGAGATGCTGCCTCTGGCGGTCTGGAATCCCAGAAGGCGGATGCGGGTCTCGCGCATCGGGACGACTTGCTGACCTTTTTTGACCTGATGGACGTCGAAGAAGGACGGGCAGCTTGATTCGAATCACCAGGAGGCCTGAACTTCAAAGGCGTAGCCGCGCAGATATTCGGTCTCGGCGATGCTGGCGATGATCGGGTGATCGGCGCGCTGACCAAAGGTGCTGACCTGACGCAGTGTCTTGCGCGCGTCCACAGCGGCATCGACGATGACTTGATGGAATTCCCCGGTGCTGACATGGTGGGAA
>CAZCAL010000126.1:9464-10805 GCA_964496625.1 uncultured Verrucomicrobiaceae bacterium
GGGAACAACTGAAGGTGCAGAGTAGTCCGCCAGGATTCAGCATCTTCAGAGCGCGGAGGTGGATCTCCTTGTAGCCGCGTAAGGCATCTTTGACGGACTGCTTGGTGCGGGTAAACGACGGAGGATCAAGGATGATCATGTCGTAGGTGTCGCCAGCGGCTTCTCCTGCCTTGAGAAAGTCAAAGCAGTTCGCCTCCAGCCACTCTGCCTTCACGCCGGAGGCGTAGGCATTTCTTTTCGCCTGGGCAATGGCATGGTCACTGACATCGACCGCCTTCACGGATTCAGCTCCGGCGAGTGCGCAGGCTTGGGCAAAGCCGCCTTGGTTCGTAAAGCAATCCAACACCTTCCGACCTTTGGCCAGGGCGGCGCACTGCTGGTAGTTATCGAGTTGATCGAGGTAGAGGCCGGTTTTTTGGCCCTCCAGCACGTCGACTTCAAACGTCAGGCCCCCGTATTGCATCGGAAAGGGCGCTGGGACGTCGCCAAAGACTGCTCCTTTACGCTGCTCCATGCCCTCAGCCTTGCGGACTGCGCCTTCGTTTCGCTCAATGATGCTGGTGGGCTGGAGGATTTCCTTCAGAGCCTCAATGATCAGTTCGCTGCGCTGCTCCATCGCAAGAGTGAGGGTCTGCATGACGAGGTGGTCGCCGTAACGATCTACGACGAGGCCAGGGAGCCCGTCAGACTCGCTCCACACGAGTCGGCAGAGCTTCGGATCTACCCCTGAGGCGATGCGCTGGTTCACTGCGCGCTGGATACGGCGGGTGAAGAAGTCCTGGTCAAGGTCCTGCCGCCGGAAGGAAAAGAGGCGGGCATTGATCTGGGATTGCGGATTGTAAATGGCGCTGCCGATTGGCCGATTGCGGATGTCTTTGAGCATCACGACATCGCCGGGCTTGGGGTCGCCAGCGCGGGCTTTGACGTCGGAGGCATAGACCCAGACGTGACCGTGAAAGAGGCGAGAGCGAGGCTGAACGATCAGTGAAGACATAGAACCCTCTCAGTGGCGCGGCCTGAGCGAGAGTGCAAGCTGAACTGCGTTGGTGTCAGTTCGTCTTGAGGACTTCAATGAAGGCTTCCTGTGGAATATTGACGCGGCCGATGGCCTTCATCTTTTTCTTCCCTTCCTTCTGCTTTTCCAAAAGTTTGCGCTTCCGGGTAATGTCGCCGCCATAGCACTTCGCCGTCACATCTTTGCGGAGGGCACTGATGCTTTCGCGGGCAATGACTTTGCCACCGATCGCTGCTTGAATCGCGACAACGAAGAGTTGCTGGGGGATGACTTCCTTGAGTTTCGCTGCGAGCTGACGACCGCGAGACTCGGCTTTGCCTCGATGA
>CAZCAL010000127.1:0-10746 GCA_964496625.1 uncultured Verrucomicrobiaceae bacterium
GTGGCGGGGTCATACATCAGCGATCTTCCCAGAGGCTTTACGCTGGCGATCCGATCCTGAGGCACGGTCTGCACCATGCCTCCCATACACTTGATCATGAGGGGATCTCCACTGCTAAGGACCATGCCGGTAATCGTTAGACCTTCTTTGGTCTTCACCTCACTCCCCTCGAAGCCGTGAGAGATGTCCGCCGAAGGATGCGCGATGGCGTTGGCAATCACTTCCGTGGGTTGCTGCTGACCGAAGGTCGAAAGGTCAGGCCCAAAATCCACTCCGTTTGCCCCCACCCGATGGCAAGTATAGCACACCGCAATCGCGGTCTGTCCGCGAGTCGCATCCCCCACCAACTTGGCGATCTCCGCGCCGCTCGGCAACTCGACAGCCCCCTTGACCACTGGCGGCATTTCTACGGCAACCAGCTTGACCTTGGCTGGATCATAGAGCCCCAGCGCCTTCATGCCACCTTCCACATCGTAGCCCTTCCAGTCGTTGTTCTTGCGATTCAGCAGCCACCACTTGGCGAGATCTGCCAGCGGAAAATCTTTGGTGTGCGCGAGTTCGATCATCGCACCGGCGGCCTCACGACTCTTTACGAATGCGAGCGCTGTGAGCATCAGCTTGTGCTGGGCTTCACTCACCTTCGGCGAAAGCAGTCGCGCCTTCAGATCAGCGACAGCCTGCGCCGGATGCAGCCGCCAGGCGATCCAGGCAAACGCATCGCTCCATTCCAAAGTTGGCCCACCCATTTCCTTAGCGACAGCAGCATAGACCTCAGCCTCTTTGCCCTCACTGCCCAAGCCAAAGGCCTCCAGGTAGGCGCGATCAGTCCCGTCGAATCCGCGAGCAATCTGCACCAAAATGGGAACACTTTGCGCAGCAGGCACCTCACGCAGAGTCACCGCAACTTCGCGCCTCACCGCAGCAGACTCATCACTGGCCAACGTCGCAGCCATTGAGAGAACGTTGTGATTGGCGAAACGCAGTGCACGATAGGCGACCAATCGTTGCTGCGCATTTTTCGACTTCAGCAAAGGTTCGACCTTTGCAATGCCAGCATTCCCCATTTGCGCCAGCAACCAGATCGCCCTCGCTGCAATGTAGGAATTTGTTTCTTCTAGCAATGCAGCCACTCCGGGCACAGACTTGTCTCCCTGCGCTTTCAGGCGAGTGAACCCAAGATTGCGCACATTGACGGCGGGGCTCTTCAGCGCTGCGATCTGACCTTCGGTTGTGGCGAGATCAAACTTTGGCACCACTGATTTGAAACCCTTGGGCGCAATGCGGTAGATCGTCCCCGTCATCCCATCGTCCAGCGTTCCATGCCCACCGACGCGAGCATCAAACCAGTCGGCCACATAGATGGCACCATCCGGTCCGACACAGACATCGCTGGGACGGAACATGGTTTTCAGTTCACCCGAAGGTTTGCCGCCGAGGAAGTCAGACCCAGCAAACTCCTTCTCCTTGTTGGAGGTCAGGAAATCAAAGCGCTCCAGCTTCCAGCCCGCGCCGTCTGGCTTTGGAAGGTATCCAAACACAACGTTCTTGCCTGCCTCGCAAGCCAGCAGGAGACCATCCCACTTGGCGGCTAAGGCACCGTTTTCATAGAAGGCGACGCCCGTTGGTGATCCACCTCCATAGACATCGCCGGAAGGCATCGTGCCCGGATCTTCCTGCCGCCACTCTGCGGTCGGTGTGTCTTGTCCTGGGCGCTTGTCAGCCCCCCAGGAGCGCAGTCCATCCGCAGAGGCAAAGCCTGCATTCCCGCCCTCAAGGATCGGGGCCACACGACATGCGGGCGGGTCGTCATTGTCGCTCTGGAATAGATCACCGAATGACGTGATCGTCTGCTCGTAGCTATTGCGGTAGTTGTGCCCCATGATCTTCGCCTGGGTGCCATCAGGGTTCATGCGCACCGTGAATCCCCCAATCCACACATGACCGTCATCGCTGCGTTGTCCGGCGATCTCCTGCATTTGATAGGGGCTGCCCATGCGAAAAGTTTTTCCAGACTTATCAGTGAACTGGGCACCGGTATTGCCCTGATTAAAGTACCACTGACCATCGGGCCCGGTCGTCAAACTGTGCAGGCTGTGATCATGCTGCCGCCCACCGAAACCCGTGAGCAAAACTTCGCGCAGATCGATGGACGAATCAAATTTGCCATCATGATTCACATCAGTGAAGACCAAAAGATCTGGAGGCTGCGAGACGACCACCTTGTCATCCAAGACTGCTACACCCAGCGGGGCCGCTAGGTTCGCCTCTTGCACAAAGACAGAACTCTTGTCAGCCTTACCGTCGCCTGTCGTATCTTCGAGAACCACAATGCGGTCCCCTTCCGGCCTACGACCACCTTTTCCTCGGTAGTTTACACCTTCGGACACATAGAGCCGGCCCTGGGCATCGAAGTCCATGTTGACGGGATTCATCAGCAAAGGAGAGGTCGCCCACACCGTCACTTCCAAGCCCTCAGGGACGCTGAATAGCTCCGCAGGCACCAACTTGGGAGCGTTGGGATCATACTGGGGTGCCGGTGATGCCACCGACTTTGGAGGTGCCTGCGTATAGATGGCAAACTTCACCTTAGCAGTGCTCGCCTTCCCGGCGCGCATCATTCCGCCATCATCGATGGCCACTGTCGCAGAAAAACTCGCTGCTGCACTCGGTAGCACATACGAGATGATGGACGCAGCATGAGTCCCGATGCCGACGGGGTAAGTCTTCCCTTCAATCGTGAGCGCACCACCCATGGCGTTCTTCCCGATATTCACATTGCCTGACCCCTTGGTAGCCGAGGACCACTTCAGCCCCGTCAGATCCTTCACACTGCCATCTTTCAATACGAGCTTCGGATCGATCCAGTCGGCCCAGTCACAGCTAATTCCATCTTCGTCAGACACGACCAGATAAAGCTCCTTGGCACCGCCCAATGCCACATCGACAGAGATAAGGCGGGGCTTGCTCGTGCTTGTCATCACAGGAGACTCATACACAGGCTTCGGCGGCGCACCGAGAGCTAGAGAGCAACTTAACAGAGAGAGAAGAATCGACGTTTTGCGCATAAAGGGAGTTTAAGGAAAGAAGGGAAACAGGATCTTGATGTCTTTTTCTGAAGGTTGGCGACCGTATTCGCAGATCTCAAAGGCCTCTGCATACTTCACTGCGGCGCCTTTTTCTGGGCCATACCACTTGACTAGTGCCTCGCGAAAGCGCTTCGCCTCACCGCTCTGGCGACGTTCCCATCGCTCGCGCAGCCAGGCCTTGCGACCAGCTTCATCGGTTTCAGGAGGCACCGTGGCGACGTATTCCTCGCTCCCGCTGGCTCCACCTTCATAGTGCTGAGATGGCATTTCGTGAATTGCCTTGAGCTTCAAATCAAAGACATCATCCACTGATACGACGATGTCTGCCTTGAACGGATAAGGCTTTTGGAAGCCATCGCTGGAGTACAAAAACAGTGGATTCTTCTTCAGCGGCGGCACATCAGAACACACAAACGGCACCGTCACCATGAAGGCTGCATCCTGCATTAACACACCCACATACCGATGGTCAGGATGGTAGTCCCATGGGCGATGAGCAATAACGATGTCTGCTTTCCACTCCCGAATGACGCGGATAATCTTTTGCCGATTCTCCAAGGTCGGCACTAGCTCCCCATCATGAATGTCTAGCACCTGAGTCTCGACCCCGATGATGCCGTCAGCTTTCTTCACCTCCGCCAGGCGGCGCTGCGCCAGTGGACCACCGGCAGACTGCCAATGGCCGATGTCTCCATTGGTGACTGAGACCAGCTTCACATGGTGGCCGAGCTTGGCCCACTTCGCTGCGGTGCCTCCCGCCTTGTATTGGGCGTCATCAGGGTGCGCGCCAAAGACGATGATGCGCAGCTTTCCATCGCCATCTTCGGCAGTGGACTTGGAGGGAATCAATCCCATGCTGAGACTGACGAAGGTGAGGAGCGATAAGATCTTCATGGCAAATTTCGTGGCTATTTGAGAAGCAAAGAAACGCCCGTTGGACAACCTTTCCTTCGAACCCCCCGCTTATCTATCTGCCAGAAGATGCAGACGCACCACTAGGGATTCATAACCCAGCGTCCGCTCATATTCAGCTTCCCGCTCAACGCGCGGTTCCGCACTGATGACCTCAACCCGGCCAACGAGATCGACGCATTTTTGCAGCAGCGTTCGCAAAATCAGGCGTGCATGGGGTGCACCGAGACAGAGATGCGTTCCAAATCCAAATGAGATATGCGGGTTCGGCTTCCGATCCAGACGCACCTCTTGGGGGGACTCAAAGACTCGCTCATCTTGATTCGCAGACGCCCAGCAGAGAGACACTCTCTCCCCGGCCTTCACCTTCACGCCATTCACATCTGTAACGACTGGGCAAACTCGACCGATGTGTGTCAACGGCATGAAGACGCGAAAAAACTCCTCGCTCGCGTGGGTGATTCGCGATGGGTCCGAACGCAGATAGTCCAGCGATTCGGGATGCCCACCCAGGTGCGCAAGCACACAGGCCACACTGTGGATGATGGTGTCCCGACCACCAGCAAACGCCAGATTCGCAAAACCCATCATCTCTTCGCGGGTCAATTTCCTCCCCTGGTAGTTCGCCTGCGTTAGCGCACTGAAAAAGTCTTCGCCTGGATTCGCCTCAGCACGATCAAACTGCGCATGGAGATAGTCTTCCAGGGCGATGCCCTTCTTCACACCACCGGTAACCCGAAAGACGTGAATTCCCCAACTGATCCAAGTCTCCGCTTCCGCCGACGGAACGTTCAGCAGCATCGTCAGCGCCTTGGATTGCAGAGGCAAGGCAAAACCATGCACGACTTCGATGGACTCCCTGCCCAGCGCATCGGTCAACATCGATTCGATCAAGGCCTCCACCTGGGCGATCATCTCGGGCTCTTTGGGGCGACGGAAGAAAGGCTCCACAATTGCCCGATAGTCGGTGTGCTCAGGGGGATTGGTTTCGATGGGAAGTTGCCGCATCGTCCGCACATCCTCTTCCGATGGGATCGGCACCCGGAAAGGAGCGTCGGAGCTAAAAGTCTTCCAGTCCTTCGCCGCACGTCGCACGTCCTCATGCCCGAGAATCATTGCGATGCGTTCGCCCTGGAACTCACATTCCAGGACGCCATCTTTATTCCGTGCTTCGCGAAAAGGATCTGAAATCTCGTTGATCGGCATGATTCAATCTTCCGAGCATCATTCCACAGTCAAGAACCAGTCGAGCAACGCGCCCGCCCTACTTCACATTCTGGGAGTGGCACGGCGGACGGATCAACGGCATCGGTCCCAGCCCCAACTCCACCAGGCCAAAGCCTGTGCAAATACCCCAATGGATCAAACCGCTCGGACCATGTGTCCCCCCATGATTCTACCATGCTCAAATTCAAGCCTCAGCCAACGACCCCTTCGGGCAGAATCATAGAGGGTTAAATCATCAAGCTGAAAGCTGCCAGTGCATCCCACCAAGACAAACTCCCGGCAAACCTCGCCTGCATGCGGTCTGGCAGCGTGGGCAGGGAATCTTTAGTTGCACGTAGAAGCAAATGACTGTGTGTGCCGAGGGACGCCCCGATCAGAGAGGAGTGAGAATCGAATGGTAGAATCATGAAGGGTAAAATAATATTTCCATGATTCTAGCCCTCGTCATTCTACCACCATGCCGATCCTCCCATCGCAGCCCATCACCGCGATCTCTCAAGACGATTTCCATCGGATCGACAAGCAGATGCTCGGCCACGCCTTCGCGATCCACAACCAGTTCGGATGCCTCCTCGATGAAGCGATCTACAAACAAGAACTCGCCAACCGATGCACCGCCGATGGCATGCTTGTGCAACGGGAAGTCCGCATCCGCATCGAGCATGGATCGTTTGTGAAGGACTACTTCATCGACCTCCTGCTCTGCGGCAGCACCATCGTAGAAGCTAAGACCGTGAGGGAACTGCTCCTCGCCCATCACGGCCAGGGAATCAACTACCTGCTCCTAGCCGGCACCCACCACGGCAGCCTGATCAACTTCCGTCCCAGCCGAGTGGATCGGAAATTCCTCTCCACCACCCTCACCTACTCGATGCGTCGGAAGTTCAGGATCTCCGATGACTGGCCCGATGATGAAAGGCACCACCTCGTCCGAGACAGCGTGAACACCTTCTGTGCCGATGTCGGCCTTGGATTCGACCTGCCTTTGTATCGCGAAGCCTTTGCTCACCTCTCGCATTGTCCAAGGCAACTCGTTCCCATCCTCTCAGGAACGAAAACCATCGGACACCAGGAACTGACCACGATCTCAGACGACACCGCCTGCGCTGTGACATCTCTGGATGATCTCGACGACTACCGCCACCATCTCCGGCGACTCCTCTCCAATACCAGCCTGTCCGCCATCTCCTGGATCAACCTTCGCCTCGGCCACATCCAGCTAGAGCAGATCAAAAAGAAGTGATCCCATGATTCTACCCTCCATGATTCTACCAAATAATTCTGGTTGAATAATGAAGGGTAAAATCATGAAGAACCAATTCCGCCCTACTTCACATGCAAGACCCCACGCATGATGATCGAGTGCCCAGGGAAGCTGCACATATACGGGTAATCGCCCGGCTTGGATGGGGCGACGAAGTCGATCACCTGCTCCTTGCCGTTGTCGAGCAACTTGCTGGACCACAAAATCTCTTTGCTGTCCGGCACAAAGCCGACTTCAAAGCCCTTCGCGCCCAGCGTCATCGCCTGCATCGAGATCTCCTCGATCTTGCCTGGATTCACCAGCAAGATGTTGTGTGGCATAAAGTCGTCATTCGCAAAGGTCAACTGCACCTTCTTGCCCGCTTTCACGGTCAATTCCTTCACGTCATACATCATGCGCTCTTTGACTGTTGCGATCCGAATCGTGGTCAGATCCGCCGTGTCAGAGATGATGCCAGACTTCTGCTTCGCCCCTTCCGCTTCCTCCGCGACGACTCCACCGTGAAAGCTGGCCTCTACATTGAACCAGAGATGCTGCACCACACCGGCAGCGTTACGCGCGTGGAGCTCTGGGGACTTCATGAGTTGGCCGAGCAGTTCCACATTGCGGACATTGTGCTGCTGGAATAGCCACAGCGCTTCCAGCAGAGGATGCGCATCTTCCTTCTTCGTGGCATCAAATTGCTGCATCCACTCCCGCGTCGCGGCAATCACCTCGCCAGAGTCACGCGCACTGAGTTCGATCCGTGTGCGTTGGCGGATGCTGTTCGTCGGATTCTTCAGGTTATCGAGCAGTGCAGGAATCGATGCCCCTGAGACGGCGACTGGCTTCTGCAATTCACGGCCCGTGGCGGTGATGCGATAGATGCGGCCGTGGGCATGATCCCGGTTCGGGTCACGAACGTTGTGCTGCATGTGTCCGATGATCACATTGTGCCAATCACTCAAATAAAGCGATCCATCTGGAGCAAAGACCACATCAGAGGGACGGAAGTTTTTATCTCCGCTCATGAGGAAACCGCGCGAGGTCTCCTCCGTCACCGTTCCATCTGCCTGCGTGACCTTGACGGTTAGTTCATCCCCGTTCGGCTCTCCCCACACGGTGCCTTTTTCAGCATCACGTTCCAGGTGATACTCCTTCACCCCGAGGAAGCCGATGACATTGCAGATGAGGAAGTCGCCCTGCATCTCGGCTGGGAAGTGCTGGCTGCTCACCACTTCGCTGGCAGTGACTGGACGCACTTCCTTCTTCAGGAGTTCGAACATCTTGAAGCCGCTGCCCTCTGGCCGCACCTGATAGGCGCGGCCCCCGGTGCCGTCCGTGGCATAATGGTAGCCCCAGTAGTCAAAGGAGATCCCGTGCGGGTTGGGTGAGTTATCGGCATGTTTCGAGATCGTAAAGCGGCGCGGATCAAAGCGATACATCGCGCTCGATGTTGCTTGCAGCGACGGTCCCCATGGGTGCTCGTAGTTGTGCTGCATGAAGACCCCGCTCTGCCAGTAGATGCCACCGTCAGGGCCATAGATAAGATTGTTCGCACCGTGGTGTGTATCGCTGCTGTCGAGCCCTTGCAGCATGATGGTCTGCACATCCGCCTTATCGTCGCCGTCGGTGTCTTTGAGAAAGAGAATCTCTGATTGGCGAGTGACCAGCACACCACCATTCCAGAACTCAAATCCCAGAGGGTTGTTCACTTTGGCAAACTCGGTCATCCGATCCGCTTTCCCGTCATTGTTATCATCATGCAGAATCAGCAGAGCATCTTTGCTTTCCTTCAACGGCTCCCACTTCGGATAGTCCGCCCAGGCAGCCACCCATAGGCGCCCCTTGGTATCAAACTGCATTTGCACCGGATTCACCAGCTCTGGGAATTGCTGTTCATCAGCAAAGAGATGCACCTCAAAGCCCTTCTTCACTGCCATGTACTTGATCCCTTCTTCGCCGCTGATGTAGGTCAGTCTGCCTTCCTTTTGGGCACTGCTACTTTTGCTGCCACCACCCACGTTTGACTTCACTGGCACCGGCTTGGGCACGTTGCTGTCATCGATCACTTTGTCGCCACCGGTGATACGAGCCCACACGCGTTCATCGCGATTCGCGGTCATCACATCCAGCATCGATAACTCATGCTGCAGGACCTCGCCATTGGTCTGCCCATCGCTGAAGGCCAGCGTCGAGCGACTGCCCCAGACGTCATTGCCATCGCTGGCGTGATAGCGCTGATACCAGTGGTAACTCTTGTCCACCACCGCTTCACGTAGTGCATCCATCGACGGCGAGGCGCTGACTTGCTTGCCCAGCAGACCCTTCGCGATCACCTCCGCGATCTGCTTGTCACCATCTTCGGTCAAATGCACACCATTGATCGTGAGCGGTGTCTTCGCGGCCTTGAACAACTCCAGCGACGAATGAAACAAGTCCACAAAGGCGACACCCGCCTCCTTTGCAGCCGCCTCAGTCGCCTTTGTGTAGGCTTCTAGCTGCGCATTGTGGGCCTTCCCGTCAGGCACGTTTACATTCTTGGTGTCCTCGTGGGCGATAGGGCTGAAGAGCACGATGCGCGGAAAGCTTTTGCCATTCGGCTTGGTGCCCCGCGTCTTCTTCACAAAGTCGATCAGCTGTTGCTTGTATTCGTCCGGCTTGTTGTCATACGACTCGTTGTAGCCGAAGAAGCCAAAGACCACGTCTGCCTTCACATGCTGCAAATAGGTCCCCATGGAGATTTGGCCAGGGCTGCGGGGAAAGCTATTCGGGCGATCCCCGCTGGTGCTCATATTGCGAAAGCGCACCTGCTGATCTGGCAGCGCGCTCTGCAGCAGCGTCTCCATCCATCCGTCGTGCTGGAAGCGATCAGGCAAGCCATTTCCGAGAATCGCCACCACATCACCCTTGTTAAACGCAAACGGCATCGGGTCCTTGTAGTCCGCAGGCACGTCGGCGAGAGCAGGCTCTGGCGGACCCGCAGGGCCAGCATTTCGACTGCTACCCTTCGCCGCAGGTTTGCCAGGCTTCCCATCAAAGGTCATGTAAGCGAGCTTGCCGCCCGCCTTAACGTCAATCGTCATCCACTCTGGTGCCTCGACATTCTTGAGTTCCATGACCGTCTTCCGGCCATCATCGAGCAATTGCAGCGTGAAGCCCCCAAGCCGATCCGCAAAGCCCTGCCGGCTCCCCAGACTGATCGTATCAATCGCATGCGCCGCGCCCAGATCTACCTCCCACCAGGGATTCGGCTGATTCTCCGTCGTGTGCGTCATGCCCTTGCCCCAGGCCGGGCTCTTATTGCCATCCAGCGCCTTGCTTGCATCGCCGCCATTCCTCGTGGTGGACTGCGTCGCCTTGCCACCCTTCCCGATATTCTTGCCCCCACTCATGATCTCGATCTCCGAGATTTGCAGGCAACGCTTCTCGCCAGGCAGCTCGATGCGCACGAAGCGCGCAGGTTTTCCCGTGGCCGTGACCACTTGGACAGGACCTGCTGCGGCAGGAGTCGCTGCCTCTTCTTTCTTTGCCTTCGCTCCCTGTTTTGGCTTCTCCTTGGTTGGTTTGGCTGCGGGCTTATTGATGTTATTGTTCGCTGGGATTGGGCTCTCCCAGCCAGCATACATCTCCGGTTTGATACCCACCGCATGAGTCTGATTACCATACGTATTGGGCTTGAATGGCCCCACAAATGACACGTCGAGATCCGGCTTGATTGCCTCCTCTAGACCCACCGCCCACAGACAGGCGTTCACCAGCATCCGCCGGTAACCTTCATTCGTGATGTCTTCCGATGTGCCGTACAGCGATGTAAAAACACGCCCCTCTTTCCCCGCAGCAGACTTGTAGGTGCGCGTCCATTCCGAAGGCTGTGGAGGCTGCGAGGCGGACACGGGCGAATCTGGGCTCATGCCATCCAGCGGCTGCGCCATCGTCAAAATATCTCCACTGACAGGCTTGCCCACGTAGGCTCCAGCCTGCACCCACACATCCTTCACCCCACGGAGGATCGGGTGCCCCTGCATCGCCTCCACCGCTGTGATGCGTCCCCTCAGCACGGCACGCTGAAACGCATTGGCGATCTCCACGCGATGCCAGTCGCTCAGATGCAAGGGCGGCTGCACCGATCGACAGGCGGCATCAGCTTGTGCCGAGTTCACCTCAGGCAGGTAAAGCGCGACTATCAGACTGCTGTCCGCCGTTGCGCTCATTCGCCTCGATCTTCGTCGATGAGTTCCTGTGCCGTGCCTGAGGGCAACACTTTGTCGCCGAACA
>CAZCAL010000128.1:0-5292 GCA_964496625.1 uncultured Verrucomicrobiaceae bacterium
AGGGCACTGTCAGTCATGCAATCAGACGTTGAAGCGCCATTCCACGACGTCTCCATCGCGCATGACGTATTCTTTGCCTTCGATGCGCAGCTTACCAGCTTCACGCGCCTTGGCTTCTGATCCCAGGCTCACTAGGTCATCAAAGCCGACAATCTGTGCGGCGATGAAGCCTCGCTCAAAGTCTCCATGAATCACACCGGCAGCTTGCGGTGCCTTCATGCCCTTGGTGATCGTCCAGGCACGGGTTTCTTTTTCACCCGTGGTCAGGTAAGTCTGTAGGCCGAGCAAATCGTAGACGCTCTTGATGAGCTGATTCACGCCGCTGTCCGTGACGCCGAGATCAGCCAGATAGGCGGCGGAGTCTTCTGCTGGCAAATCGACGAGTTCATTCTCAATCTCAGCACTGACAACGCAAGCCTTCGCTGCGTGAGCATGGCTCACGTATTCGCGAACCTTCGACACGAGCGGATGTTTGTCAGGCTCCTTCGAGGCGGACGCGAGGTCGGATTCGGCGACATTGCAGGCGTAGATGCAGGGTTTGCCACTGAGGAGGAAGAAGGACTTCAGAAGCTTCTTTTCTTCATCATTCAGTTCCAGTGTGACCGCAGGCTTCATGTCATCGAGATGGGGCATGAGCTTTTGGCAGAGGGCGTTTTCAGCCGCAGCTTCCTTGATGCCACGTTTCGCATCCTTCTCGGTGCGGGTCAGGCGTCTGCTCACACTGTCCATGTCTGCGAGGATCAGTTCGGTATTGATCACTTCGATGTCACGGATCGGGTCCACACTTCCGTCCACGTGAGTGATGTCGCCACTTTCAAAGCAGCGCACGACGTGGACGATGGCGTCGACTTCACGGATATGGCTCAGGAACTTATTCCCCAGGCCTTCGCCTTTACTCGCGCCTTTCACAAGGCCGGCGATATCGACAAACTCAATCGTAGCGGGAATGAGTTTGTGGGAGCCCGAGATTTTTGACAGCACTGCGAGGCGCTCATCTGGGACGACCACCATTCCCTGATTCGGATCAATGGTGCAAAAAGGATAGTTCGCCGCCTCCGCCTTTCGCGTGCGAGTGACCGCATTGAAGAGGGTGGATTTGCCAACGTTTGGGAGACCGACGATACCTGCCTGGAGCATAGGGCGGGCAGGTTAGTGCCTCTGGCGCGCTACGCAAGTCTTGTCTGGGAATTGCGCACAGGGAATCTGGAAGGCTAAATTGGCAATCCCGCATCTTGCAGGGCTGGGAAGTCATGCCGCCAGCGCTGTGCCACCGCTGGATCGCACTCCACGGTCGCAACACCCTCGCGTTCCGCTGCATCAGCGATGATGATCCCATGGGGGTCGACCACCACCGAACGGCCTGAGTAAGTGAAGTGAGGGTCTTGGCCGCAGCGGTTTACACCGACGACAAACGCTAGGTTTTCGATTGCCCGCGCCTGTAATAGCGTGATCCAGTGCTGCTGCCGCTTGATTGGCCAACTGGCGATGTAGATGAGCATGTCCGCACCCTGAGCAATCGCTGCGCGGGCAAGTTCGGGGAACCGCAAATCGTAGCAGATCAATGGCGCGATCCGAAATCCGCCACATTCGAATCGAGCTGGAGCCGACCCTCGCCCATGAACATCCGCCTCACCGCCCAGGGAGAACGGTTGTTGTTTGGCATAGCGGCAGAGCAGCGCACCATCAGGTCCAAAAGTCACCGCTTCATTGAGGGGGCGATCTGCACCGGGGCTAACGACTCCACCGAGGACGCAGCACTTGTATTGGGTGGCGAGGCTTGAGAGAAAGGCCTCGTCGTCGCGGGATGCACCTTGGCAACTGATGCCCGTTTGAGTGGTGAACCCCGTGGAGAACATCTCTGGCAGAACGACTAGGTCGCCCGGAGAAATCGAGGCGGAGGCGATGAGTGCCCTCGCCCGATCAAAGCTGGCTGCTTTGTTTTCCCAGACGCAATCGAGTTGGACGGCATGAACTTTCATTGTGGATAGAAGATGGGCGGTCTCTGCCTGTGAATCAACCTTCTTGCGCAGTGGCCTGCCAGGGTGGATCATTCCGCCATCATGGCCGCCTACATTGTCCAGCCCGGAGACTATCCAGCGCGCATTGCCGCTAAGTTTGGCATGAGTATGACCGAGTTCATGCAAATGAACCCTGGCCTATGCAGTAGCCCAAACCAATGCAACGTCATCTATCCAGGGCAGACCTTGCAGGTTCGCGGTGCGAGTGGTGCTGCGACAGCGGCGACGCCTGTGAGTCAACCTGCATGGACCGGCTCGGGCCCGCAGCCTCCTCCCTGGATGCAAAAGGCACTCGGCGAACAAGGGGTGCATGAGTGGAATCCTGGCGATAACCCACGCATCAAAGAATACCTCGCCTCCGTGGGTCTCAGTGGCCCGGATGAAACCAGTTGGTGCTCCGCCTTTGTGAACTGGTGCATGAAAAAGTCCGGCTATAACGGCACTGGCAGTGGGCTTGCCTCAAGCTGGAAAAACTATGGCCGCGCCGTTGGTCCCACTTACGGAGCCGTCGTCGTCTTCCAGCCCCTTTCAGCAGGAGCCTCAGGCCACGTCGGGCTGCTGCATGCACTGGAGTCCACTCGGGTCTGGATCCTCAGCGGTAATTCCGGCAACCAAGTGCGTATCAGTGCCTATCCACGCGAAAAACTGGTGCCCGGCTACCCTTACCGCTGGCCATTTTGAGCCTGTGGTGCCCTTGACTAGGCGTCGTGTTTCCTCATGGGGGCAGACAAACTTCCGGTTCGTTGGAGCCGAGGGCCTGCATTAAATGCGCTGTTTGTGTCACAGTAGGTGCAGAATCCGGTATAGGATGATGTAACCGAATGATCAGAATCGGTGAATCGATTCACCACCGCGACGCAATGCTTTCCTTTTATGTCTTCTTCTAACAACAGCTGCTTCTGGCGTGCAGCGGGAATTGCGGTTTGCCTTGCCGCTTTGTGGCTTGGCTCTGTGAAGGCGGATCCGCTGACAACGCAGCTTGGTGACTTGGACAATGATGGCGTGGCGACTGTGCGTGATTTGGTGCTCCTGCGCGGCCATATGAACCAGACGCAGCCGTTAAACGCCGCCCAGGCGGTGCTGGCGGACTTGACGAACGACGGTTTCGTTAATTCGAGTGACGTTGACGAGATCGTGAAGGTAATCCTGCAAAGCCGCGCTCCCGAGCAGTTGCCACTGGCCAGTGTGCGGCAGAGTTCGCCCGCGAATGGGGAGGGGGAAGTGGCCCTGACGCGCGAGACCATCGTGCATTTTTCTATGCCGCTCGCTCTGAGTGCGACGCTGGACACCCACCATTTCTATGCGCAGTTTGGCGGGAGGAAGATCCTCAGCCGGGTGGACATCAGTTCGGACCGCAAAAAAGCGACGCTCTTTTACCTCGAGCCGCTGCTTTCGAACGCGCGCATCACTGTCACCTTGGATGGGGCAGGACTCACGGATCTTCTGGGCCGTGCCGTGGATCTTGACGGGGATGGCGTAGCAGGAGGAGTTTACCGCCAGACTTTCGACACGCTAAGCATCACTCCATTGCCAGGGACCGCGATTAGTGGGCGAGTTTTTGCCAGCGAACGTGCCGCAGGAGGCGCTGATATTCCCTTGGCGGGTGTTACGATCACGGTGGATGGAGCAGAGGAGACGCTGCGCACGACCACTGATGGGCAGGGGAATTTTACCCTCACGCCCTGCCCAGCTGGCACCTTCTTTGTCCACATTGATGGCCGCACCAGTCCGCAAAGCAGTTATCCAAATGGCAACTACTATCCGAGTGTGGGCAAACGCTGGGAGGCCATCGCAGGGCGGACCGCGAACCTCTCTGGTAACAGCCAGGACACTAGCCGGGGAACGGTGTATCTGCCGTGCATTTGTGGCGGCACTTTGAACACCGTCAGCCAGACCCAAGACAGCCCAATTGACTTTCCCGCAGAGGTGCTGGATGCAAATCCCGCTCTCCAGGGCACCCAACTCATCGTGCCTGCAAACAGTCTGTTTGCCGATGATGGAACGCGTGGGGGGAAGGTGGGAATGGCTCCGGTGGTCCCAGACCGCCTACCCAGTCCGCTTCCTCCAGGCTTGGATCTGCCCATGGTTATTACGATCCAGACCGACGGTGCCACCAACTTCGACAGGCCTGTTCCCGTCTGCTTCCCTAACCTGCCTGATCCCGCTACCGGCGAGAAGCTACCGCCTGGGGCGAAGTCCGCGCTATGGTCCTTTAACCATGACACAGGGGAGTGGGAAGTCGTGGGACCGATGACCGTGACGGCCGATGGCAACTTCGTCAAAACCGATGTCGGTGTTGGCGTCCGCCAACCCGGTTGGCATGGGCAAATGCCTGGAACCCAGATTGAGGGGCCTGAAGAGGAGGACGACACGTGCTCAGGTGCGGATGTGAATTGGCTGGCCTTCGGTTTTAATGCAGTGGGCACGGCGGCATCGTGTGCCAAGGATTTCGTGGGCAAGGATTACAAGGCGGTCAAGTCTCTTTTGAAGGCTGCCGCCAAGGCTAAAAAGCTCTACGATCTGGCGAAAAAAATTAGCAATGACTTGGCTAACGGGCGTCTGGATTGTGCAACCAGGAGAGCATTAATCTATCAATTCAAAGAGGGAATCAGGGAACTCGAAAAGGCACTGACTGGCTCTGCCGAACTGGGCAATCCGTTGGCAAAGGTGGTGTCTGCTGTGAAGTGCCTTGAAGATACCATGAAGCTGTTTGAACCCTTCTGTGAGGGGGTCGATGAACAGCCAGAGTGCTTCAGTTGGCTGGGAAGAAAGACCTGCGGGATTCGGGCTGGGCTGGAGGAAAAAGCCAAACGGTTCAGGCAAATGGCTGACATCGTCGCCAAGGCCGCCAGCAATCTGGCGCTAGGGCCCCTACAGTATGCTGTCACCCAGGCTGAACTGCACATTGAGGAGGACTGCAACCCATCACCATCTGGGGTGCCTGTTCCAGCTGCCGCTGCCGCCAGCACTCCCACTAACGACTTACAGCAGGCGATGATTCTCGATTTTCTCAATATTGCCGGCGCTCTCGAAGGTTTTGATGAAATTCCTGCAACGGATGGCGACCAGCTGCTTGACGCCATACTGCGCGACTCTGCAGATGCCCTTGGGGCGATTGGAAAGCTCTACGTGGGGCAGGAAGGCGCGATGCCTGGAGCTTACGTGCGGGTAGATTATGACAACATCGTTCAGCGACTAAGGGCCAATGCCTCCGGACGGATCAAATTGATCCTCCCGCCTGATACCCCGTTTACCCTGACTTTCCTGGATTCAT
>CAZCAL010000128.1:5302-10744 GCA_964496625.1 uncultured Verrucomicrobiaceae bacterium
GACTGGGTATTCACGCGGAGTCGGTTGTTGGGACTGAGCCTAATAATCCAGATTCAGATGGCGATGGGATCCTTGATGGCGCAGAAGTGCTTGAGGGAACTAATCCCCTCGGGAATCTGATCGCACAGACGGGCATTGTCGCCTCCACACCCACGCAATCCGCAGCCATTGACATTGCGGCTTTTAATAACCTGGCTGCCGTGGCCACCGGTGCTGACGGCGTGACAATCTTCAACGTCCTCAGCGGCTTAAACCCGGTCCGTGTTGCGACGATCGATACTGACGGAAATGCACAGGCAGTCGCCATATCTTCCAACTATGTGGCTGTTGCGGATGGGAACGCAGGGATTGCAGTCGTCGACGTTTCCAGACCGGGCAATCCAGTCTTTTCCCGCCAGATCTCCACCGGAGGCGATGCCCGCTGCATCGCTACGGATGGCCTGATCGCATACGTCGGCTTAGCCACTGGTCAGATCGTCGTTGCAGACCTAGCCTCGGGAGCCATTCTGCAGCGGTACAGTACAGGGGCAGGTGCAATCGACGATCTTGTGCTCGGACATGAGTTTCTTTATGTCCTGAAACCCGGCACTTTGAGCACCCACCGACTGACGGGCGCGGTGATCGTGCCATCCGCAACGATTGCATCACCTGGAAGCCGCAGCGCCTCCGGGCGGAGGCTTAGGCTCTTCGCAGGGGATACCTTCCTCTGGGCTTTCAACGCCCAAGGTTATAACGTTTTCAGCCTCTCAAATCCGGCTGCTCCTACCTTGTTGGACACCGTCACCACCCAGCAATTTGGCTGGAAAATGATGGTGGCAAACGGGTCCGGTCTAGGCGTCGCGGCGGTGGGGGCAAATGGCACCAATTCAGGTGCCCATGATGTCAGCCTCTACGACGTCGGTCAGAGTGGCCGCACCACCGCATTTCAAACCACGCTGGCAACCCCCGGTCTTGCCTACGCACTCACTCTTTACAACGGGCTGGCGTATGTGGCGGACGGCAGCGCCGGAATGGAGGTCATCAATTACCTGCCCTACGATTCCCAGGGTGTGAAACCCGGCATCTCCCTGGATGCTAGCTTTCCGCTCAATCATACCAGTCATACCGGGGTGGCTGAAGAAGGCAAACTCATGCGGCTCACTGCGGCTGCAACGGATGATGTGCAGGTGCGTAATGTTGAGTTCTATCTAAACGATGCTCTTCAAGTGGTAGATGGAAACTTTCCCTTTGAGCACCGCTTTGTAACCCCATCCAGAGCCTCGTCAGGTGCCACTTTCACCGTACGCGCCAAAGTCATGGACACGGGTGGCAATGTGACTTGGTCGGAGGCATACACGATCACTCTGGTCGCGGATGCCACCCCACCAACCGTCACCACCGCTTCCCCGGCCGCAGGTGCCCTAGTGGGTCGCATCACCAACCTACAGGCCTTTTTCAGCGAGCCCATGAAGGTTGATTCACTCAACCTGGGGTCGTTCCTTCTCACTGGTGCTGGCCCCGACCGGGTGTTCGGAACGGCGGATGACTTTACGCCAAGCGCCGCCTTGAGTTACCGGGAAAACCTGCGGGCAGCCTTTCTAGTCTTCTCTGAAGTCGGCCTGACGCCGGGGAACTATCGATTGCAGATCCAGGAACCGGCGGCAGATGCAGCGGGCAATCAGATTGCGTCCCCCTTCGTCAGCAGTTTCCAGGTCTATGACACCGGCTTGGATTCAGACGGCGATGGGATTCCCGACGATTTGGAAGCTATGCTCGGCCTGAACCCGAACAAGGCGGACTCGGACAATGACGGCATCCCAGACGGGCAAGAGGACAGGGATTCGGACGGTGTAACCAATGCTGCCGAACTCTTCCTGGGGCTCAATCCATTGATTGCCGATTCGGATGGCGATGGCATTCTCGACAGGGACGAGGATGAAGATTTAGATGGACTCAGGTCCCAGGGTGAATTCCTCGCTGGGACTGACATTTACAATCCTGATACCGATGGCGACGGCTGGACGGATGAGGCCGAGGTCACTGGCAATGGGGATCCCCTGGATCCTGCTATCGGTCCCCGATTGTTCGTCAGCACCGCCAACCAAGCGCCAGTTCGCGTGATCGTGCTCCAAAGCGAGCAGGCGAACGCGGGCTACGGTGCCATCACCAATCGGCCCCAGGCGGATACAGGGGTGTTCATCATGAGGCTCGACTTCTCAAGCGCGACTTTTGGAATGATTACTAACCAGCCCCAGGCGGACACCGGCGTGTTCATCATGAAACTGGACTCCTCTAACACCTCTTTTGGAGTGATCACTAACCAGCCCCAAGCCGCCACATCAGTGCGCATCAATCCATGACAACCGCTTTGCTGAGCCACCCTAACGCCTCCCCTCTATGACTACTCCCAAGCATCTCATTACAGCAATCACTCTGTTGCTTCCCTGCCTGTCTCAAGCCCAGTTCACTTCAGGGAGCAATGGTTCCTATGGACCCTTGAATGTGACGGCCTACAACACGGTGATCACGACGCCGCCAGACGGCATTTTCCATTGCACGACGGTGAATATCTCATCCGGTAGTGTGAGCTTCACACGGAATGCGAAAAATACACCCATCTACATCTTGGCTACCGGGGATGTGACCATCACGGGAGACGTCTCTGTCTCGGGGGCAGGTTCGTCGGGTGCCAACGGTGGGCTGGGTGGTCCCGGAGGTTACTCAGGAGGCAACGGTGGAATGGGTGGACTACCCGCCGGGGATGGCCAAGGACCCGGTGGTGGGCGGGCCGGTGACGCTTCCTACAACACATCGACCAGTGCCGCCCCCGGGGGCTATGGGGGTATCGGTAGCCTCGCTGTTAGTGGTCCAGTGTACGGAAGTCCGCTGCTCGTCCCGTTGATCGGCGGGTCGGGCGGTGGCGGTGTACATGGCAGTCCTGGGGAAGGTGGTGGTGGTGGTGGTGGTGCTATCCTGATCGCATCCAGCACCAAGATTCGCATGACCTCTGGTGGTGACATCTACGCCAAAGGTGGTGGCGGTGGCCAATGGAACACCGGCAGCGGGGGGGGCATCCGATTAGTCGCACCGGAGGTCGTGTTGGAGAACGGATTTGGGCTCGATACTGCGGGCGGCTACGGCGGTAGGGGACGCGTCCGGATCGATGGGATCGTCCGTCAGATTGCAAACTTCTACAATGTTTCGACGCCCTACACCGTCGGTGCCAACATGGTCGTGTTTCCGCCAAACATGCCGGACCTCAAGATTGTGCAAGCAGCAAGCCAGACCATCGATCCTGCCTCTGCTGCTCCAGTCAACGTCACCCTGCCGTCCGGCACTCCGGCAGTTCAGCCAGTGCGCGTGCGGGCGCAAAACTTCAACGGCACGGCCCAGGTGATCGTCCAGCTCACGCCCGAATCTGGATCGGCATCCACCTACACTTTGGACATCCCCAACCCTGGTCCAGGGCCTGCTGAGGCGACCGTCAATGTGACGTTCCCTGTAAATGTGCTGACACGGGTGGATGTGTGGACCCGATAGATCAAGGCTTAACATCGCCGTAGCAACCACTCAAGGAACGGAACCATCTCATTCCCTGCCGGGCTCTCCAATCTGCAACACCATGAACTCAAACGCTCCCTATCGCATTGCTATCCTCTGCAATCTGTTGCTTCTGGTGTCGTGTTCCACCGGCATTGCCGCCACCTCATTGGGGATCCAGGAGGCCTCGCCGGCATCCGGTCTTGTAGCGAGTGTGCCCGTTCAACTTCAAAGCGACGCTGCAGTAGGTGCTTTTCAAACGGATGTTCTATTTGATCCTGGTAGCTACGACGTGGACTCTGCCTCTGGAGAGGCTGATGACATTCTGTTGGATTCCCGACTGATCGAGCCCGGCAAACTGCGGGTAGTGGTGTACCCTCGAGGTTCCGGCACGGTTGCTAACGGGGTGGCTTTCCAGGTGCCCTTGACGGCCAAAGCGGGTGTGGTGACGGATTTTCCAATCGTGCTGGCCAACTATTTAGTGATCGGCAATGACGCAAACGCTACGCCCCTGGCGACGGGCATCGCGCCACAGGTGAAACTGCTGGGGGTGCGTGATGGGAAGGAACTGAACGGACGTCCAGGGATCGAGTTGTCAGTCAACGCACAGGCCGTCGCTGGCACGATTGCCAAGGTGGAATACTATGTGGGCGGGATCCTGCTGGGAGAAGGCAGTGGCGCAGGATTTCGACTGGTGTGGCACCCGCCAGTGAATGGGCCGTATCAGGTCAGCGCAATTGCCTATGACAGCAACGGTGCGCAGGCGTCCTCCCGAACCACAGACGTGACTGTGGGCCACATCGGCACCTTCCTTGGTTCCATCAAGGGCACCTACACAGGCCTGCTCCGGGACGATCCCGTGTCCCAGGCTGGCAGCGGCTATGTGTCGATGACGAGCGCCACGACGGGTGCCTACACGCTGCGTGTCTCCATCGGGGGAAAGAACTACGCTGCCTCAGGAAAATTTGACGAGACCGGAGTCGCCAGTGCCAAATTGATTCGCTCTAGGCCGTTGCCACCACTGAATGTGGCGCTCACACAATCCAGTGATCCCAACGTAGATCAAATCGTTGGCCTGATCACCGACGGAACCATCACTGGTCCCTCTGTCGTGGGCGCTACCTTTACCACTGAATTTGCGGTGGATCGCCTCGTCTGGAGCGCTCGACTCAACCCTGCTCCGCAAGTGGGACGCTACACTGTGCTGCTGCCTTCCAGTGGCGCTGCATCGCTGCAAAAGGCTCCCCGCGGGGATGGGTATGCTACGATCACTGTCAGCACTGCTGGCGCAGCGGTGATATCGGGTAAACTGGCGGATGGCACTGCGTTGACCCGTAGCACAATTGTCTCCAAGGATGGCCGGGTCCCACTGTATGCCTCTCTCTACCGAAACCTGGGCATGGCATCGGGTTGGTTCACCTTTGCGGATGTCGCGGGGGTCAGTGATGGCGCTGCAGCGCTTGACTGGATACGTCCCGCTGATGCCCGTGCAAAGCAGTTTGCCGAAGGCTTCACCACCCAGGTGGCAATGCTAGCGTCAAAGTACTTGGCACCCAAAAAGAATGCTCGTGTGCTGACTTTGGCAAATTTGGGAGGCAACCTTAGCACCACCTTTGACGAAGGGGGGCTGCTCGTTCCCTTCGGTCAGTTTGCCACAGTGAGCGGTGCCAGTGTCGTGAACGTGCCACTTCAAGGCGCGGAGAAACTGGCAGCCAGGTTCACTGCCTCCACTGGACTGCTCTCTGGAAGTTTTGTTCATCCAAACACCGGCGTCAAAACCACCTTCCTCGGGGCTGTCTTCCAGAAACAAAACATGGGCGCGGGATACTTCCTCTCGGGTGCCTATGGTGGTGGCGTCACCGTGGAGCCAACCCCGCTCTGGAGCTTGACGCCAGACGATGCTCTGCCTCTGGGGGGCAGTAC
>CAZCAL010000129.1:0-10494 GCA_964496625.1 uncultured Verrucomicrobiaceae bacterium
GTGAGGTGCTAAAGATTCCGTGAGAGTCATGCGATAAGCGTATTTCCCCATGAGAGGGCGGCCTTCACGGGTCGCCCTCTTTTTTGGTCATCGTCCTGCGCCGCATCGGAGCGATTACAAACGCACCACTTGAATTCTCGCCGAAGACAACGAGGATGCGCCTGTCTTCGAGAGAAGACGCAGCCGAAGTAGGTGGCCCTTCCTGGTCACCGACACGGGGGAACCAATCTCCTGTGCGCCCTCCAAAAGCGCGCAGGAAGGGGCTAACAGACCATGGCAACATGATCTGGGACCACTTCCAAGGTCCAGCCCGACAGCTAACCTCGTAGGCAGTTTGGGAGGGCGGTCCTCTGTGCTGCGCCGAGTGGCGATGCAACCATGATCTCCCCGTATTGAACGGGCAGGCGAAGACAGTCTCTTTTTCCGCCCAAACATGCGAGGCGCTGATATGAAAAAGACATCTCATTCATCAAGCGGTGGGCCACCCTAGGCCGCACCCATTCACCCGCTGTGGCCGGAAGACCGCCACACGCGACCTCACCTGACCGTCAAAGGCGGAGCTTTGCTCACGCCGCGAGGCATGAGGTCATGAAGACACAAAGCCCACGCAACCCACGCCGTGTCGGTTGCGCCAGAGGTCCATCGTCTCGTCACGGCGACACCAGTTCTTAAAATCATTTGTTCTCATGAAAAGCAAACTTCTCATCTCACTCACCCTCTTCCTCATCGCTTGGACGCTTAGCATCACTGTCGATGTTTGGATTCAACCTTCCGTAGTCACCCACAGCGCCCTCGCGGCCGCCGCCGGGGATGGCCAGGATGCGATCTACTTTCGCGCCCTGCGCAGCGAGTTCGCCGCACTCAAGATGGTGCTCGCCGTGGCGATGGCTATTTTTGGATGGCGTGTCCTGCTCTACACCGCTGCCGTGCTGGCGCGGCATCGGCGCAAGTCAGCAGGTTTTGTCGTCGCCGTCCTGACGTTTTTGCCCTCTTGCAGGCCGTTTGACAAACCAGAATACGTCCAAGTTGGCAACAATGAAACGGCCTTCGTCATTCCGCTGGAAGACGCGAAGGAACAGCAGGATCAACAGGTTCGCTTCGATAGCGAAGCCTTCCTCAACGAGGCAAAGGTGCTGACAAAACGCATCCAGGTCCCACATCGCTGGGAGCCCACTGGTCGCCTATGGATCAGCGGCACCTGGCTCCCCACGGTCGTCGTCATGACGGTGGATCGCTCGCCGATCACGCGCGAGTGGACCTCGTCGTCCGCGTCCCGCAAAGGGACAGACAAAGCCATCTGGATCGAGTCCGCAGACAGCGTCGGCTTTTCGATGGGTGTATCATGCACAGCCTTCATCACTGAACAGGACAGTGCTAAGTTCCTCTACATGTATCCTTCCGGCTCCTTGGCAGATGTCATGGACACGGAAGTTCGCGCTCGTATTCAGAAGGTCGCGGCGGAACAGGCTGCCAAATATCCATTGGACCAACTGCGTGAACGCAAAGCAGAGATCATGACGGCCCTGGATCACGACATCGTGCCCTTCTTCCAGGAACGTGGCATCGCCATCACTACCATCGGCATGTTTGGCGGCATGACATACGAAAACCCACGCATTCAAGAATCCATTGATGAAGTCTTCGTGTCCCAGCAGAAAAAGAACGTCGCTCTCGCGGAGTTCGAGGCCCAAGAGAAAATGAATGAACGCATGTTACTGGCAGCCAAAGCGGACGCAGAACAGGTGACCCTCAAAGCCACCGCAGAAGCTCAGCGCCGAACCACCGAGGCTGAAGCCGAAGCCCACGCCATCGAGATGGTCAGCCAATCACTGAAGGACAGTAGCCCCGCGTTCATCCAGATTCGCGTTCTCGAGGCTCAACAAAAGCAGATCGACCGCTGGGACGGTCGCTTCCCCACCACGTTTATCGGTGGTTTGTCTCAGCCGAACCTCTTGCTCAACGTTCCACCGCCAGCGGGACAGTGATCATCCGGTAAGGCTACTGTCCTTCGATCCACACCACACGCATCCCGCTTCGGTTGGCGATAGGGTCGCCCTTTTCGCGACCCAACACCAGCAAGGCTGTAGCCCAAGCATCTGCTTGCGTGCAGCTCGGGGCGATCACGCTTACGGAGGCGAGATCGCCCTGGATGGGGCTGCCTGTGCGTGGGTCGAGGATGTGGCTGTATCGATGACCTGCCCGTTCAAAATTTTGGCGATAGATGCCACTCGTTGCGAGGGCTTCGTTGTGCAGTTCAACCGTGGTGAAGGCCTGCCCTTGTGGAGCCTCGGGCATCTGGATGCCGACCTGCCATGGACCTCCTTTCGCCAACACCTCCCCGCCTAGGTTGATCAAAAAATCCTTATGCCCGCCTTGAACCAACCACTCTGCAATCTCATCGACCGCCAAACCTTCCGCGACTGCATCGACATTTAGGGTGAGGCCGGGGATCTTCTTTCGCAGCCGCGGAGGTCCAGTGCTGACTTCCACTCTGTCCCAGCCGCACTGCTTCAATTTCTCGCTGATCTGAGCCATGCTCGGGACATCGGTAGGCGGCCCTTTGGCATCAAAACCCCACAGCTTCACCAGGGGTGCGATGGTGATGTCCAGTGCCCCTTCAGTTTGCTCAGCCACGGCTTTCGCAGTGGCCACGGCTTTCGCTAACCGAGCATCCACGTCCTGCCATTCCGTGCTTTGACTCCGATTGAACGCAGCCAATGCCGAATCGTCACGCCAGCGAGACAGCGCCTGTTCCCAAGCATCTAACGTCTGCTCAATTTCCCCCTGCAACGACGGTGCAGCACGTATCCCGCGCAGACTGATTGTCCATGTCGTCCCCATCGCCTTGCCTGACAGAGTCGTCTTCGCGGATGGAACATCACAGCCAACCATCCCAAGCATTGCAACAAGCAGCCACGCACTAAACCGCATGGCTAAGCCCCCAGAAGATCATGATCCCAGCAAACGCTGCGGCATCCCGCCACCCAGGACGATCTGCATCGCCGGCAAATCTCAGCAACTTAAAAACGGCACCCGTCGGGCAGCCGTACCGGCAATACGCTAACGGTGTAAACAGAGCGAAGACCAATCCCACCACAGCGATGACCAAGGCAGCCCAGCCAGCGACTCGAAAGAGGTAAGCGTCAAATGGCTCGATGGCATTGAGGTCCACACGCAAGGCCAGCATCGCCACAGCGACAGCTAGCAGCAGCAGAGCCCAAGGGAGAAGAGAGAGCCATCGCTCCATGGCCTTGCCTGGAGACCATTGCCATGGCAAACGGCGCGCGATCAAATGTTGCAAAGCACCGTGGGGACAGATGTGATGGCAGTAAAGTTGCCGTCGTGTGACGACGGGTCCTAGCAGCGCCACCACCACCAAGAGCACTAGCCCAGGCGCACTGCGCCAGGGCGTCCCATGCGCAGCCCAACCGGTTAGCAGTGCCTGCGAAAGCATCTCGCCCGAAATAAACCCAGCATACACGACTAACAGGCCGTGATGTGCATTGCGCAACCAAGCACGGCCACGCAGCGGGCCAAACGCCATGCACAGAGCAGAGAGGATGACTGCCACATGCCCCGTATCTTGCCAACGCCAGCGGATACGGCTCCACCAAGTAGGAGGTGGAGTCTGCTGCTTTACCCATGCGCTGGCTCGGCGTTTGATACCCTCCGCCATCGCCCAACTTGTTTCCGTAGCGCCGCTGACCCCTTCCACCTTTTCCTTTTCAAAATCCATCACCGCGAGATCCGCGATGCGTCGATCATTGAAGAGGTTTAGGAAGTAACGATCCCCCGTGATGTAGGCGACATAGCGCTTCGTGTCGTAGCTCTTGCGTAGTGCGATTGCACGCAGAGTCTCACCCTTCGCGTCGAGGAGTAGCAGCGTATCACTCGGGCCTTTGTAGCCGATCAATGAATCCGTCACAGGCGAAGTCCGCACCGCGATGCCGATCACAGCACCGTTCCCATCCAGCACATCCATTGCTCCCTTGATCTGTTTTGTCGGCCTCAAGGTGATGGCCTGCGGCTCAACTGCATGCACCTCATCGAGAGTGATCTCGTCAGGAAATCGCAGCGATGCCTCCGAGGTGCGTCCGAGCCGATTGAGCACGCCCTCAGCAATCGCACTGCTGGTCAAGGTCGCTCCCGACACGGTATCAGGGATCAGGCCTTGGAGTGCATCACTATGCTTCCCCCGAAATTGGGCAAAAAAGGCCCGATCCGCCACCACCTCCGCCACATGATCAGGCGTATCATTGCTGTGCAGGATACGCAGGTTAACTACCGCCCCCGCAGCATCCTTGGCGATGAGGGTATTGGTCGCACCGGAGTATCCGATGACACCATCAGAGTCGGGCGAGGTTTGGGCCACCGAACCGACGACTTTTCCCTGGGCGTCATGCACAGCCTGCCAGCCACTCCCATCATCAGGCTCGATGCTAGCTGCGGAGGGGAAGAGATCCCTAACTTGATCCGGTGTGATGGGCTGACGCTCCGCCTCACGCTCGCGGCGTTGCTGGGCTTCCCGAAGACAAAAAATGGCAAGGCCTAAGAGGCCGATACGCAACAACCGGACCAGGACTGATCGCAGAGATGGAAAAGCGGCAGGCATGCGCAGAATGCGGTGCCATCAGCCGCCAGTGACCAGCCGTGGAGCGTGCCGGACTGGGACGCCGTGCTTTTCTAGGTGGGTCTTCACTTCATCCACGGTGTGTTGGCCAAAGTGGAAAATGCTAGCGGCCAGCACCGCATCCGCTTTCCCCTCCTTCAGCACCTGCACCATGTGATCTAAATTCCCAGCGCCACCGCTGGCGATGACAGGGATCGTCACCGCCTCGCTGACAGCACGGGTCAATTCGATGTCATAACCCGCCTTCGTGCCATCTGCATCCATGCTGGTAAGTAAGATTTCCCCAGCGCCTCGACGGCAAACTTCCGCCGCCCATTCGACCGCATCCAGCTCCGTCGGCGTGCGACCACCGTGCGTATAGACCGTCCAGGAGCCCCGCTCATTGCGCTTGGCATCAATCGCGACCACCAGGCACTGGCACCCAAAAGCCTCCGCCGCTTCATCAATGACGTGCGGCGTCTTAACCGCAGAGGTGTTGATGCCGACTTTATCAGCCCCAGCCAGAAGCATCTCCCTCATGTCCGCCACGGTGCGGATCCCACCGCCGACGGTCAAAGGCATGAAGCACGAGGCCGCGGTGCGCTCTACCACGTCCACCATCGTTTTCCGTTCGTCAGAGGAGGCAGTGATGTCGAGGAACACCAATTCGTCTGCCCCCTGATCGTTGTAGGCCTTGGCAGACTCCACCGGATCACCGGCGTCGCGGAGATTCAGAAACTTGGTGCCCTTGACGACACGACCAGCGTGGACATCAAGGCAGGGGATGATGCGTTTGGTGAGCATGAGCCACCATTGTGCCAAGGAAGCAGCAATGCACAAGCGGCGGCATGGGGGAAATCCTCCGCCTGCATCATGCCCACAGGCTTCACTGAAAAGCCCTATTCCAGCCAGCCCATGCTCTTGAACCACTCGCCCACACGCACTGGCCAGTCATTCACAGGCAGGCCATTCTTGCGCATCCCAAAGCCGTGACCGCCCTTGGCATAGATGTGCACCTCCGCAGGCAGGCCCAGCTTTTTATATTCCAGATAAATGAGCGCGCTTCCTGCAGCGCTCCAGCGGTCATCATTGGCGTGCACAAAACAGATCGGTGGGGCCTTGGGCGTCACGACGAATTCAGGGAGCAGCACCAGCGCGTCTTTGTTTTTTTCGTCCACCAAATAGGCCGGATAAACTGGCACCGCAAAGTTTGGTGTGGCGTCCTCCACGTCGAGCGCAGGGTCCATTGTATAGGTTCGCTCATTGGGATGCAGAGTCGTCATCACCGTGAGATGCCCCCCTGCGGAAAAGCCAAGGATACCGACGCGATCCGGCTTGATGCCCCACTCCGCCGCATGGTGACGCACCATTCCGATGGCACGCTGCGCATCTTGCAGCGGTTCCTTGCTTGGGTTTGCTGGATCACGACGGGGCACCCGATACTTCAGGAGCACCGCTGTCACACCAATCGTGTTCATATACTCACACACCTGGGAGCCCTCATGCTCGATCGCCAGAATGCTATAGCCACCGCCAGGGCAGACGATGACCGCAGTGCCGTTTGGCTTTTCTGGTTTATAGACGGTGATGGTCGGCACAGTGACATTCGTCACGCGCTTCACATCGTCAGGCGTCTTCTTTGGCTGCTCTTTCTCTGGCTCACTCTTGTAGCCCGCTGGCTCTGGTGCTCCGCCGGGCCACAACTCCAGGGTGATCGGTTCAGCAGCGGCCAGTCGGGTGACGAGGCTCAGTGTTAGCAGGGTGGGGAGTAGCAGTTTCATGATTTAATAATTCAGTGCGTTTTGTGGAGCTCGTCATTCAGGTTCTTGAAGTCGCCCTCTTCACAGCAGCGAACAAAGCCCTCCGTGTAGCGCTTCAGTTCATCCCAGACCCGCCGGATGCCAGAGGCTTCGTCGTCGGAGATTGAATTATCCACCGCAGCCTGACTGATGGAGGAAAGGAGATCGGCGAATTGTTGCACGATCTCTTGCGTCGCGGGCATGACCTCAAAACCTCGCCTGCACGTGCTGGGTGGATTCTTCACAAAAACACCCGCCGCCTGGCTACAGAGCCACTGAACCAGATGGTCATCCTTCGTCAGGCTGTAGAGCTGTAGGACCCGATCCAGCGGGTTCGCAGTGCCGCTCCCCTGGTTGTCATCGGGCTGCGCCCATTTATAGACAAGAGATAGCGACACGCCCATCTCCGCAGCCACTTCCTTGGGGCTGATCTTATCCAATGCCTGCCTAACGACTTCGTGGGATTCCATGACTGCTCTTTGATCTCAAACCCTGACGCGAAAGACAAGCGGAATCTCGCGCTGGATCAAGACTTCTTCACTTCACCCCACTGAAAACACCCGCCGCCCGTAGCACTGCTTCATGGACAGCAATGTCGTGCGCAGCATCCCAGGCTAGCTTCTTCTCCCCGTGGACGATTTTGGCCAAATCCATGAATTCCCCATCATAGCGACCTTTTGGCACGGGCACCTCAAAGGTTTGCACGCCTTTTTTGAAGTCACCACGCGCCTCCTTCAGCGCCAGTGTGCCCCGCCCAGACTCCAGGGGCTCCACCTCCATAAAGCCCTCCGTGCCGACAATCCGGAAACACCGCCGGGGCCCACCAAAAGGATCGGCATGATTGCAGCGCACCACTGCCGTGGCCTTTGGATAAACCAGCACCGCCATCTGATTGTCCTCCACCTCATCTTCAGGCGCACGAGTCGGCGTGCTGAAAGCCTGCACGCTCTCCGGCTTGCCCAAAAGCGTCAGCACCATATCGATGACATGACAGCCCAGTTCAAACATTCCGCCTCCGGGCAGTTTGCGGATCACCCCGCGAGTGCTCGCATCCGCCAGTTTGCCGATCATCGCATCCACCTCGGTGATCTCGCCTAGCCACCCTTCTTGGACGGCCTTCATCATCAATTGAAAGGCCGGGTTGTAGCGCAGCATGTAGCCCATCTGCACCGTCAGGCCCTTGGCCTCCGCCGTGGACCGCAGCGCCCGGAAAGCCGCATGATCCAAAGCCCCAGGCTTGTCCAGATGGATATGCTTCCCTGCCTGGATCGCCGCCATCGCTACCCGTGCGGATTCATCCACCTGCGTCTCCACCGCGATCACAGACACATCTGCCATCGCTAAAATCTCCGACTCCGTCTTCCACGGCACCCCCGCATACGCTGCTGACTTTTCCGCAACCGCCCTCCGCTCAGCATCAGACTCGCTAACCCCCGCGACCTCATAAAGATCCGGCAAAGAAAGAATCGCCGCGATCTTACCACTCGCGTGGGCATGGCTGGCACCAATCTGCGCAATGCGGATTTTTCCCGTTGCGGCAGTTGCATCGACCGCAGCCAATCCTGCCACTGCTCCTGCCATTCCCTGGATCAAAGTTCGTCGTTGCATCGTTTATGGCTGGAGAGAAGTGAGGTCCAAAGTGTCATCCATGCTGCGCTGTAGTTCGAGCAGCTTACCAAACATTTCCTTCACCTTTGGTGCCTGATTAGGATCAGTAGCCAGATCCTTCACTTCATCGGGATCATCCGTCAGATGAAAGAGCAGCAGCTTTGATGCCTTGGGATAGACGATGAGCTTCCACCCATCATCCACGATGGCCCGCTGGAGTTCCAGATAAGCCCCGTACACCGGTTGGGCAGTTGGCTCACCGGATGTGCCATGCATCAGCGGCAGCAGACTCTTAAACTCAACGTCCTTCGGAACCTCACCACCGGCAATGTCCAGAGATGTCGCCATTGCATCCTGCAAGTAGATCGGCGCGTCGATCTTGCCAGGCGTCACGCTGGGGCCGTTCACAATGAAGGGGACTCGCAGACTGGGATCAAACATGTTTTGCTTCCCAAACAGCCCGTGATGCCCCAGGGCCAGACCATGGTCCGCCGTGAAGAAGATCCACGTATTGTCTGCCTGCCCACTCTTTTGCAGCGCCTCCATGATCCGCCCGATCTGCGCATCCAGGTGAGTGATCAGCGCATAGTATTCACCGCGATGAACTTTGACCGCCACTTCGGTGCGTGGAAAGGGACCCAGCTTCTCATCCCGCAACTTGGTGCCTGCGCCCATCTCCTCTTTAAAAGGATACTCTGGGATGAAATTGCTCGGCACCTTGATGCGAGACTCTGGATACATCGCCACGTACTCAGCCGGAGATTGGCGTGGGTCATGGGCGGCGTTAAAGGCCACATACATAAAGAATGGGGACTGCTTCCCTGCCCCACCGTTTAAGTATCCGATCGCATCGTCCGCCGCCACCACGCTCCAGTGGGTGCCGCCATCCCAGTAGCCGCCCAGGGATTCATCAAAGGGGCTCCAGGCATCCGGCTTCCCCGGCAGCGGCCGATTGTAAGACGAAGGCGTGTCTTTCGGCATCCCCGCCCGCACATGCACCGCTGTCTGGAAGACTTTCTCCGCAGGCACCGCGACATGCCACTTTCCCGTCATGAAAGTATCATAGCCCAGGCCAGCCATGCGCTGCCCCCACATCAGATTTTGCGATTGCATCTCCTTCAGGTTTGCCGACTTCGCCCGCCACACATAGCGCCCCGTGTTCAGCATCGTCCGGCTTGCCACACACACCGCACCACTCCACGACCCCATGTTATACGCGTGGGTAAAGACCTTGCCACTGTTCGCCAGCTTATCCAGATTCGGTGTATCGATATCCGTGTGACCGAAGGCCCGCACTGCCTCAAAGGTCAGGTCATCGGCAAACAAGAACAAGACGTTGGGCTTCTCAGCACTCATCACCGCGCTGGCCGTCAGCAGAAAGGAAAGAACAAATATACGCATCGTCATTGCTAACGATGAGGCATCCCCCAGACTATCATCTTTGGTCCGCCCCCAGAGCTTTCGGATGCTCGCAGCGGTTGCACTCCTGATGCGTCTGCGCTATTCCAGCATCCATCCATGAAGACCATCCTCTGCTTTGGCGATTCCAATACCTGGGGTTTCGATCCCGATGCAACCGCAGCCGCCCCCTACCCTGTCCGGCATGCACCTCACATCCGCTGGACCGGTGTCGCCGCCGCTGAACTCGGGAGCAGCTACCGCGTCATCGAGGAAGGCCAAAACGGACGCACCACCGTGCATGACGACCCCTTTGCCGTGGCCCGCAATGGTCGCGACTACCTCCCCGCCTGTCTGGAGAGCCACAAACCCATCGACCTTGTCGTTTTGATGCTCGGCACCAACGATTTAAAGAACGTCTTCAATGCACCTCCTGGCGAGATCGCCACTGGCGCGACCATCCTCGCCCGCATGATCCTGCAAAGCGATGCAGGGCTCAATGGTCGGGCACCCCGACTGCTATTCATCGCCCCAGTGGCCATTGGTGACCTGAGCCACCTGCCCGACCTGGATGCCAAGTTCACCAACGCACGCGCCAACAGCCTGGAGCTGCCCCGCCACTATGCGCTCGCCGCCAAGGCGCTCGGCTGCGACTACTTGAACGCGCAGGACTACGCCACCCCCAGCCCTGTGGACGGCATCCACCTAGACGCCGCTGCACACGCCTCGCTGGGCAAGGCCATCGCGGCGAAAATCAAGACGATGGTCTGATCGCATGCTCCATGCTTGCCCTGCATCGCCCAGATCCCGCTTGGATTCAGCAACAGCTCGACCAGTGGGCAGTGGCACCGCTCAGCTACACTCACCGCGGCGGCATCGCCCACCCCCCGCGTAGCGGGTTCGTCGTCGATCATCACCGCGCGTATCTTGGGCGGGGCCAGGCCGTCTTTTCCGCTGCCAAAGCCGCACTGGATGACTGGGTTCACTTTCCCGATTGGGCAGTGATCCATCCGCATCCCGCCAGGCAGACACCGGGTGCATTGGTCGCCATGGTGGTGCGGATCCTGGGCCTCTGGTGGA
>CAZCAL010000130.1:0-10427 GCA_964496625.1 uncultured Verrucomicrobiaceae bacterium
GGGTGCATGTTGCAATAATCGCTGTGGGTAACGTGGGGTGCGTGGGCTGTCGAAGTTGTGGCCGGCCTCTGTGAGGCTGGCGAGGTTGAACTGCTGTCGAAGCATTGGAGAGCCGACGAGTCGTCGGCATTCCACATTCGTGTGGCAGCCGATGACGAGGTGATGCTTTGGCGCTCTCAATTGCACCGGGGTCACAGACGCCCGGCTACAGAGGTGCCTGAGCGGGATTTGTGTCTCGCGATCAGCCGCCGATGTGGGACATTTCCACTTTGCGACTAGGGCTTGCCGTGTTTTCACTGCGGTGCTCGCTGTAGCGATCTTCGCGGCTCATCCACAGGCTACGCAAGGTGTTGGCGATGGCGTCGTCGCTGATGCCTGAGCGCAGCAATGCGCGGATGTCATGGCCAGCGGTCGCAAACAGACAGGTGTAAAGCTGACCTTCCGCGGAAATCCTGGCGCGGGTGCAGTGAGTGCAGAAGGGCTGGGTCACGGAACTAATGAATCCAAGTTCGAGGCTCCCATCCACGAGACGGAAGCGGCGGGCGACTTCGCCGAGCTTGTTGGCTGCGAGTGGCTGCACTGGGTGAACTGCGCTGATTTTTTGGAGCACCTCGCTGGAGGGGACGACGTCGTCCATGCGCCATCCGTTGGTGGAACCGACGTCCATGAACTCAATGAATCGGAGAACAAAGGGTTTGCTGCGGAAATGCTGTACCATGGGCAGGATCTGATCCTCATTGACGCCGCGTTTGACGACCATGTTGATCTTGATCGGGCCAAAACCAGCCTCCAGTGCGGCGTCCAACCCGGTGAGGACGCGATGCACTGGGAAATCCACGTCATTCATCGCCCGGAAGATGCTATCATCTAGGGCATCGAGACTGACGGTGAGTCGGTTCAGTCCGGCTTGGCGCAGAGGCTGCGCCAACTGCACCAATGCTGACCCATTCGTGGTGAGGGCAATATCCTGCAGCCCAGGAAGACCGGAGAGCATGGTCACTAACGTGGGTAGATCTCGGCGGAGCAGGGGTTCACCTCCGGTTAGCCGGATTTTTTGCACACCGAGACGGGTGAAGATGGCTGCGAGCCGATGGAGTTCTTCGAAGGAAAGAATATCGCTCTTTGGCAGGAAGGGGTGCTCATTGCCAAAGAGTTCCTTGGGCATGCAGTAAGTGCAGCGGAAGTTGCAACGATCCGTGACCGACAGTCGCAAATCACGCGGCATCCGACCCAGCCTATCGCTGGGTGGATCGGAGGTGATGGGATCAGTCGCGTTCATGAAAGAGAAAGAGCAGGAAAACCGAGGTCTTCCTGCTCTCAAAATGGGTGCTATGCAACCAGGGAGGTTGCGCAGGCTTTACTTCGCCGCGAGTGCGGCCTCAATAGCGGCGATCACTTTGGAGTCGTCAGGCTTGGTTTTGGGCTCAATGCGCATGATGGGCTTGCCATCGCGACCGATGAGAAACTTGCCAAAGTTCCACTTCACATCACCAGGGAAGGGGCCGTCCTTACCTGTGAGCGCCGCATATAGGGGGTGCTGGTCAGGACCTTTGACGTGGAGCTTGTCAAACATCGGGAAGGTCACAGCATACTTCTTGGTGCAGAACTCCATGATCTCAGCATTGCTCCCTGGCTCTTGGGCGCCAAAGTCGTTGCAAGGAAAGCCGAGTACAACGAGGCCCTGATCCTTGTATTTGGCGTATACTTCTTCCATCTGCCTGTACTGAGGCGTATTCCCGCAATGGGAGGCGACGTTTACCATCAGCACCACTTTGCCGGCGTATGCAGCGAGGCTGGACTCTTTTCCATTGATGTCCTTGAGTGGAATGGTGGTGATGGAATCGGCGGCGGTTGCTGCCGTGGCGGCGACGATGAGTGAGAGCAAGATTGATTTCATGGAGTGAGTTAGACGGTTTTGGTGAAGCTGAGTTTTCACCGACTTACGTGGGCTGCAAGTTCTTGGATGCGCGCGTGTGGCCTCCGTCGGCAAAATTAGAGGGTGCTGAAGCCCCAGCCTCAGGAGGATTACGGCGCGCTGTCAGGTGCAGGAAGATCAACGTGGTCAGGAAGGGTGAGATTGTGACGGAGTTCGCTGGCTGTGATCTCACCCTCCCAGCGGCTGATGACGACGGTGGCGACGCCATTGCCGATGAAGTTTGTGATGGCGCGGCACTCGCTCATGAACCGATCAATGCCCACCAGCAGCGCGAGCGAGGCAAGGGGAATGCCCGGCACTGCCTGGAGCGTGGCTGCCAGCGTGATGAAGCCAGCTCCCGTGACACCCGAAGCACCCTTTGATGTCAGCATGGCGACAAGGAGAAGCGTGAGCTGCTGTGTCAGCGTCATCTCTGTATTCGTCGCCTGCGCCAGAAAGATGGCCGCCATCGTCATGTAGATATTGGTGCCATCGAGATTGAAGCTGTAGCCCGTTGGAACCACAAGCCCAACGGTTGAGCGGGAGCAGCCAAGTCTCTGCATTCTTTGAATCAGGCTGGGGAGTGCCGTCTCTGAGGAGCTTGTCCCAAGCACCAGCAAGAGTTCGTTTTTGATGTAGCCGAGGAAACGAAAAATCGAAAAACCAGATGCGCGAGCGATGCCCCCCAAGACGACGATGACAAACAATCCTGAGGTAATGTAGAAGGCCGCCATCAGCCATGCCAACCGCCCCAGGGCACCCATGCCATAGTTTGCGATGGCATATCCCATCGCGCCAAAGGCACCAATGGGTGCCAGCTTCACTAGCATTCCCATGATGCGGAAGAAAATCTCTGACGCTACATCAATGCCGTGCAGCACAGGCTTGGCGCGATCACCAATGGCAGAGAGAGCTAGGGCGCTGAGCAGCGAAACAAAGAGAACCTGCAAGAGGTTGCCAGATACGAAAGCACTGAAAAATGTTTCTGGGATGATGTGTAACAAAAAGTCAGCCGTGGTGAGGTGCTCGGCCTTTTCCCCGTAGGAGGCGGCGCTCGCAGCGGTGGTGCTGTGAAAGGTTTCGCCCGCAGGGGTGAAGCCGACTCCAGGCTTCAATACATTGATCACGACGAGGCCGATGACGAGAGCGATAGTGGATACGGCCTCAAAATAGAGCAAGGTCTTGAGTCCGACTCTTCCCAATTTTTTCAGATCACCCATGGAGGCGATGCCATGGACGATGGTGCAGAAGATGATCGGGGCGATCATCATCTTTACCAAATTGATGAAGCCTTTTGCGAGAGGTTCCAACTGTTTGCCGAAATCAGGACATGCCCTGCCGACAACGATCCCCAACGCCACGGCGATGAGAACTTGGATGTAGAGGATGCGATACCAGGGCTTGCGGGTGGCGGGGCTTTCCATGAGAGATGACTTTTTTAGCGGTTCAAAGGACCACTGGCAAGCCTTCTCACGGTGTGACGGTGCGCACACGCACAAACTTCTGCGGGGCGACAGTGATCGCCGGAAGGATCCGCACGATGACAGTCTCCGTTGTGCCGTCGCCTGTGGGAACTGCGGAGAGTTGTTCGGCCTCTTCCCCTGCGAGATGCCAGTCTTGGAGCGTGCTGCTGACCTCAAGAATGGACTGTTGTCCAGAACCAGGGAGCAGTCGCCGATAGGTGAACATGAGGTAGTTCAGACCGTCTTCACTTTTGACGGCAGTGGCGGTCTGGGGCTCGTCGTCAGTGAGGGTGATACTGCCAGTCCCATTGAGGGCGCTGTGCGTGGCGGTGATGGTGACGACTTGATCGCCTTCGGTGATGCGGTCATCGATGGGGCTGAGTGCAAAGGTGGCGCTGCTTTGACCGGGAGCAATGGAGACACTGGCAGGGATGCTCAGACGCGCTGGACTCGATGACGCTAGTGCTACGTCAATGAGGCTTGCTGTTTCTACACCGATGGAGACGGTGCCTTGGCCTGCGTTGGTGCCCGCACCTTCGCTGAGAGCTGGTGGGAGGGTCAAACTAAGACTGAGGACATCGTTGTCCTGAATGGTTAGCGTTTTGCTCGCATTGACAAACGTGGCGGCGCTGGCCGTGAGCGTCACACTCTGCGTTCCGTCAAAGATGACATCATCCACTGCGGTGAGGCTGAAGTAGTTGCTCGACGAGGAGCCTGCCGAAACGGTAACGGTCGCTGGCACTAGCAATTCGGTGGTGTCGCTCGATGCAAGTGAGATGGTGACCGAAGTCGGCGTGGTGCCCGAAAGTGAAACATAACCACCGGAGGGAACGGGAGCATCGCCCTCCGTCAATGTGGTGTAGAAAAGAGTGAGGTTCAAATTGCGGTTTTCATTGTCCGTGATCTGCACGCTCTTCGTGCCGGGCGTTGAACCTGGCAGCGTGGCTGTAATGATGGCGGTGCCTGTTCCATCCACTTGAGTGTTATCTGTGGCGACGATGGTGAAGGTTGTGCCTGATTGGCCTGTGGGAATGATGACACTGGCTGGCACGGCGAGGCGTGTCGGTAACGAACTCGTCAGAGAGATCACGAGATCTGCCGAGGCAGGTTGCCCCAAGGTGACACTTGCTGTGGCGGAGGAGGTGCCCTCCGCAAGACTGGTCACTGCGCCAACGGTGATTGTGGTCGATTCATTGTCGGCAATCTGAGTGAGCGAAGAGGCCGTCGGATGGCCGATTGCAGAGGCATAGCATTCGGCGGAATGTTGGCCATCAAGGACTAAATTATCCAGCACTGTCAGATCAAATGATGCGGAAGTTTGTCCATTGGGTATTACCACGGTAGCTGGAAGGGAGAGGCCGCCAACTGGTGTGGTTGTAAGCGTGACGGTGAGACCTGCTGCTGGGGCTGGATCGACAGTAACGGTGCCAGCTGCCGCCAACAGACCTCCGCCCTCAGTGACGGATGCCGGTGTCGTAATCGTGAGTGTTCCAACGCTGGATACGCTGAAGGAGTTGCTTTCACCCGTCTTGCCTGCTGAAGTTTTGGCAGTTAAACGAACGGCACCAAGTGATCCAACCGTGACTGGGCCAGTCCAAACTCCATCCACGAAAGCAGTCGTGGTGCTTGGTGAAGATGGAACGACCACCCCAACGCGGTTGAAACGTAGGCTTGGCAATAAGGAACTGGTGCTGCCTGCGGGACTGGTGCCGGACCATGTCAAGGGATCGCCGCTTGCGGCTCCAGCGAGTAAGACTCGGGCGGGTGTGACGGTGGTGCAGCGGACGTTTGTCGAAAAAGAAGCGGTTGCATTGACGAAGCTGACATCGACGAGGAGGTTGTGGGAGCCATCGTAGTCAAAGGCAGTGAGGAACGGAATTTGGTTCCAACCCAGTGTCGCGGTGAGTGGCCCCGAAAAGACGGTCGTCCATCCGGTTGCGTCCCATTGGCTACCAGCGCTGAAACTGCTGCGCAGCGAATGTTTGAGTCTGATTGTCAGATTGGTGGTGGAGGGCGTGCCGATGGAGGCCACGTCAACGCCCATCCCCGCAAGCCGTCCTGCGCCACCCAATTCAGCAGGAGTATAAAGGCACTCGGTGCGGTGGACGCGATAGCTTGTATCCAACAATTGAAAAGTTTGGCCGGTGCCCGCGCCGGTCGTTACTTCGCCTGCTGATGCCTCGTTGAATGCCGCAATACTCGCCGTTCCATCGAAGCCGACAACAACCGCGCCAGTGTCGTCCATGGCGCGGAGAGTTCCGGTGAAAGGCGCATTGGCGGACTGAGGGGAGGCGACGTTGTCCCAGACGAGATGGTCCACCGGACGTGTGACATGCATCGTCATCGGGAGGTGAACCTGAGGCTGGCGGGCGTCGTCTGAGGCAATGCCCAATTCGCCAGTGTAGGTGCCGGGGTCAAGGCCGGTCGAATTGAACGAGACGGTCACGTCCTGGGATCCACCGACGGGGATCGTGCCTGCGCTAGGACTGACCGAAGCCCAATCCAACGGACTGATGATCTCAATAAATTTTTGGAACAGTGCCTGCGTTTGAGGGTCCGTTAGCTGCCCGCCATTGCCTGAGGCGAAAAGCAGGTAGTAAATACGAGTGGTGCTATTTAGCCCGGCAATCCGCTGGTAATCATTGTCGGTGTTGGTGCTGAATTCATTCGTCATGCCTGCGCCCTGCCGGACCACGACCAGATGATTCACTGATGGGTCACCTGCGCCAAACACTCGTTTCACCATGCCAGTGTAAGTGATGCCGTTCAAAGTGGCTGACATCACTGTGCCATTGACGCTGCCGCTTCCGTCTGCGCCCAGATTGCCGTTAATATTGAACTGCGAGACGCCGCCCAAGTCAGCGGCAAAGACGAAGAGTTTGGGTTGCTTCTTCGTGAAATACTTTCCGCCAGAACCGAGTGCCGAGGATGTGATGATCGTATTGTCGGAGTAACTGAGGTAGGTGCCCGCTCCGTTGAGATTTGTGGTCAGGTAATTCCCGTTGTCATACATGTCGTCTCCGCCATCAAGGATATTTGTGCCGGTGACTCCATCAGTGAAAGCGTAGGCATTCGGGATCAAAGCGGTCAGCTCTGCGTGCTTTGCATTGATGAGGGTCAGTACCTCCAGCAGCGGTCTCTCAGGCAACGAAACCGTGGCGCTTGGGCTGCTTGCGGACATTGGCATGTGATAGATTCTGTCGTCGGTTGCCGCGACCGGCGCTGCCTCTTTTGATTCACTCGTTGGAGAGCCGTGAAAGTCTGGGCTGGCGCTGAGGATGCTTGCGTAGCTGGATGAGAGACTCCAAGAAAGCGGTTCTGCTCCCTCATTACCCAAGGTCAAAGTGCGAGTCTTGATCGTCTGCGCTGGGAGCGTGATTTCGAACGACCCTGGACTGTACGTCAGCCGTGGACCCATCGTGACGTCGAAGAGATTGCTAGACGCCGCAGCTGTAGGTGAGGCGACTTCCAGGTGGACGTCCGTTGCTGCCTCAAGAACTCTGACTTGGCCTGTCCAAGTGCCGCTAGGCATCGAGATCGCAGTGGGGGTCAAAGCTACGGGTGTGGCGGATGCGAGTGCCGCGAGGCTGATGGGCCCGCCGACCGGAATGGTGATCAAATCGCCGTTGGAATCATGAGCAGAAATTGTGACCGCAAAGCCAACACCCTCCTTCTGCGGACTTGGTATTGGGCTGAATTCAAAACTGGCGGCGTCATTGTCCAGCACTGATAGTTGGGCAGGAAGTTGAGCGCTGCCGAAGGCCGTCGCATTGATGGTTACGGTTTGCAAACCGTCAAAATCGCCATCGTCTACAACGGTCAAAGGCACTGATACGGACGACTGGCCGACGGGCACTGTGACTAAAGCTGGCACGATCAATTCGGATTCATCTGATGATGCGAGGGCCACTTCGACCTCTGTGACGGCGATCCCTCCAATGTGGACGATAAGCCCAGTTGGAAGAATGCCCTGACCTTCATAGACCGATGCTGGTGCCTCAAGAGTCGCGATTTCTTGTTCGTCGTCGGTGACGTTGAGGCTGTTTACTCCGCTCGTCCAATTGATGACCGACGCGGTTATGCTGACGGCCTGGGTGCCGTCGAGTAAGTCGTCTTGAACGACCGTGAGATCAAAGTGCCCGCTGGTCTGACCTGCTGGGATGGTCGCCGTTGCTGGGAGCGTCAGTTCAGTGGGATCGCTACTTGCGAGCGCGACTTCGACATCGCCGTCCACTGCCACGGGGACGCTCACAGTGCCTTGTCCGATCAGGACGCCGTCTGCTTCATTCACTGCTGCGGGAAGGGTCAATGTCAGCGTCGAGGTTTCGTTGTCGTTGACGTCGATGGTGACAACTGCGGGTTCGTAACCTATGGCGCTGGCATCCAGTTCGACATGCTGTGTTCCATCGAGTTGAGCATCATCAAGAATCGTCAGCGTCGCAGTGAGGGAGGTTTGGCCACTTGGGATCAATAGCGTTTGGCTGGCGATCTCAGTGGGATCGCTGCTGGTGATCGTGATTGATACATCGCCCACCGAAGGTGCGGGCAGCGTTACGGTGAGGGCGTCAATGACGGAGCCGCTGTCTTCGTTGTAGGCAGTGGCAGTGACTGTGAGCGCCAACGCGCCAGCGCTACTGACGGTGAATGCATTGCTGTGTCCGGTATGTCCTTCCGCGTCGGTGATACGCGTTCGGACATCGGCCAGTGCCTGCCGCACATTGAACGTGCTGTTCCAGACGCCGTTGACGAATTCCGCAGTAGTAGGGGCCACGGCGGTGAGGTATTCATTTCCCCAAAACGGAATCTCCAGAGTGGGGTCAAGCGTGCCGACTGCGGGAGCAGTTTCAGACCAATCTTCCGCCGTCTGCTGATCCGCTGAACCGATACGCACGTAGCTATTGGCAAGATTGACCGGCGCGGACAGGGTGGGTCCACTCCATTGCGACGGAGGGATGATTGCAGGCGTCGAAATCAGATTGGGATTAGCCAGTGTGGCGCAGACGAAGTCGATCATGGTGCCGTCAGGCTTGGCGATGAGGACGGCAACAGCGCTCAGTGGATCTGTCAGCCAGTTGATATTTGCGCCCGTGTAGAAGTGGGGGAAGGCACCTGGAGCAACGCCGAATTCCTCTAGCACGAACGTTTGGCCGGGGGCGCAAACTGTCCCGTTTGGAATGGTGAATGCCTTCCTTCCGGGCCAAACATCGCCATCATAGAGACTGATCACCCAGCCGGATACATCGATATCAGCGTCACTTACGTTGGTGAATTCAATCGCATCAGGCGTGTTGGCGTTCACTTCTGAAATCACGATGCTATCGCGGGGTTGAACCAGGCTCAGCGAGGTCGCTTCGTTGAAGCCAGTGCTTACATTGTCAAATGCATCGTAAGCAGTGACTGTGGCGGGAGCTGGTTGGCTGACGAGAAGCGACGGAGGAATGGCTGACCATTCGTATCTCACCGGTGGTCCGATGGGTGGGACACTGAAATGCCAAACCGGTCCTGCGTTTGTCGCGGCTCCTTTGTGGGCGATGACGCGCCAGAAGTATTCTGTCCCTGGGGTCAGTCGAGGTAGCGGCCAATTATGATCCGTTGTATTGCCAAGATACTCTGTTGTGCCTGGGAGTGGGACAGTGCCGAGATAGACATCATAACTGTCTGGCGTTCCGCCCGTTCCCACGACATCGGACCAACTCAGATCGCTATCTGGATGCACCTGCGTCGCTGCATTGAATGGTTGGGGATTCCCAGGTTGAGCGGGGGATTCGTCATCGTGAACGGTGACAGAAGCACTGCCGGTGAAAAACGTTGACGCGTTGGCGGTGATCGTCACAAGTTGATCTCCATCGACTTCTGCATCATTGCCCACAACCAGAGCAAATTGCACCGATGAGGCACCTGCTGGCAGCGTGACATTAGCGGGCACAGCGACCTCTCCTGAATCATCGCTTTCCAGGAAGATCTCCAAAGCGACAGGAGTTACTCCAGCCAAGGAAATGGAGCCTTGGGCAGGGGCTAGCTGACCCTCTTGGACGGAACTTGGAAGGGCAACGGTTAAGGTGCGTGCTTCGTTGTCAATGACATCAATCATCGTTGTGCCGGAGTTCCAGCCTTGCTCCATGGCGGTGACGGTAACGGTTTGCGTGCCATCCAGCAGGATGTCGTCGCTCACGGTGAGGTCGAAGTTGGCGGACAAACTGCCGCTCGGGATCATGACGGCGGGAGGCACACTCAATTCCCCTGGGTCGTTCGATGTCAAAGTGACCCAGACATCTGCATCGACGGGGGCATCCACGCTCACGGTCGCCTGACCAGAAACAATGCCTGCCCCTTCAGTGATGCTTGCGGGCAATGCTACGGTCAGTGCACGCACTTCATTGTCGTGCACCTTCACATTGAACGTGCCACTCTCATGGTCTGCTGTAGATGCGGTAATTGTCACCGATTGGGTCCCGTCGGCCAAAGAATCATCGACGGCGGAAAGCGGGAACTGCGCAGAGGTCTGGCCTGCGAGAATCGTCGCCGTAGCGGGCACGGTCGCTTGAGTGGGTGCCGAGGAGGTCAGGGTGACTGTCAAATCGTCGACGGGTGGAGGAGTCACAGAGACCGTGTAATTTTGGTTCGGATCGCCTTCAGTGATTGTCTGCGGCCCGGTCACTGCTAGCCGGTCGGTTTGTGTGCCAAGAATCTTGATGTCATCAATGTTCCAGCCCGACAATGCCCATACATCTGCGATGTTTTTCACATCGTAACCCCAGCGAATCCAGACGGTCGGTTGTTCATCAGCTGTTGTGGAGATGTCGTAGCGTTGGGTCGTCCATGCATCGTCAGAGGTGCCTCCGATGTTCGTCCAGAGGCGATCCCAATTCGTTCCATCGTTCGACACCTCAACCCATGCTCCAGCCCAGTCGCCTGCATCCGTGTTTAGCCAGCGTTCAAATTGAAGTTGAGTGTGGTCTCTTGAGGTAAGATCAAATGGTCCGGCCGTGACGTAATAGGGGCCACCGGGCGTCAGCGAGTAATCGCCGGCGAGATTCACGCCGATGACA
>CAZCAL010000131.1:0-10425 GCA_964496625.1 uncultured Verrucomicrobiaceae bacterium
TATTTCGCGCAAACCGACAGAGATCGCCTCCGGTGCCGTTTCCCGTGCGACCCGCATCTGCTCATAGGGTTGGTAGACCTGAGCCGCTTCAGTGGTGACTTGAACCACCAGTTCCTGGCCCACCGCTTTGCGCACAGCAGCAGTGGCTTCAATATAGGCGTGGGCATCGAGTAAATGCTTGCCGTCAGGCTTGCGTACATGCATATGAATCATGGACGCCCCGGAGTCCAGGCATTCCTTGGCGGTCTGTGCCAGATCGGCGGCAGTCAGAGATTTTAGGCTGCCACCAAAGCGGCCAATGGCGCTTCTTTTGGCCTCAACGATGTAGCATGGGTTCTTTTCATTCATGATGTTTTATGCTTCGAAACACTGGGTGGGCATTGGCTCTACCTCAGTAATGGAAGGCACGAATGCCATCCCGTCCAGCACCTCCGTCTGAAGGTCGATTCCGGGTGCGATTTCAACCAATTTGGGTCCCGAAGGTGACAATCTGAAAACGGCACGCTCCGTAACGTATAGGACCTCCTGCCCGCGTGCCAGGGCCGAAGGGCCGTGAAAACAAACATGGCTGAGATGACTCACAAACTTAGCATGAGTGCCTTCTTTGATGATTCGCAGCGAGCCATCCTCCATCGCCACTTCCAGTCCGCCTGCCCTGAAACTGAAGCAAAACACTAGCCGACGAGCGCTTTGGCAGATGTTTGCAAACCCACCTACACCAGCAAATCGTCCCGCAAAGCTGGCGACGTTCACGCTGCCCTCCGCATCGACTTCAACGGCACCCAAGACCGCGACGTCCAGTCCACCTCCATCGTAAAAATCAAATTGTGCTGGCTGATCGATGATCGCTTCTGGGAAGTAGCTGCATCCAAAATTCAAACCCGACGCGGGGACTCCACCGATGGGCCCAGCCTCTACTGTCAGCGTCATTTCCTTGAGTCTGCCAGTTTCCGCAGCCACCGCAGCCACTGCTTCAGGCAGGCCGATTCCGAGGTTAACGATCTCGCCCTTGCGAACCTCCTGAAGGGCCCGACGCCCGATGATTTTTCGCTCTGACCATCCAATGGTTGCAACGCCCTCGACCTCGCTGCTACTGACGACAAACGCCTCGTCGAAGATCTCTCCAAAGGTCTGATCGTGCTGGGTGCCGCCACTGGTGACGATATAATCAACGAGAACCCCCGGCACCCGCACCGATTTCGGGTCGGTGATGCGATCAAGCACACTTTCCACTTGAGCAATCACCATGCCGCCGTGATTCCTCGCGGCCTGCGCCATCGGCAAGACTTCGCCTATGATGCCTTCGCCCTCCATGCTGAGGTTTCCCTGGGCATCCGCATACGTCGCCCGAATCATAGCCACATGGATGGGCACCGTACGGTAGCGTAGCCAAGTCTCTCCGTCGAGGTCGATACGCTCGACCAGCGCTTCCGTCGTTCGCGCATTGAGCTGACCGCCGCCTTGCAGGGGATCGATGAAGGTGTTCAGTCCCACCTTCGTAAAGACGCCTGGGCGTTTGGCGGCAATCTCTCGCACCAAGGTGCAGAGCACTCCCTGGGGGAGATTGTATGCTTCGATCCGATTTTCCAAGGCAAGTCGCCCCAGGCGCGGCGCGAGATTCCAGTGCCCACCGATCACCCGCTTCACTAGCCCCTCATGGGCCAAGTGGTTGAGCCCTCGTTCCCCTCGATCTCCTTGACCGGCACAGTAGTAGAGAGTCAGGTCGCGCGGGCCTTGTTCGGCCAAAAACCGTTGTTCCAGCGCACTGGTCAGCATCTCAGGATGGGCCGCGCCCACAAAGCCGCCGATGGCTACAGTCACCCCATCCGGGATCGCCGCCACTGCTTGCTCTGCCGTTACCAATCGCGCCTCTGCTCGCATAAAACCAAGTGGCCATCAGCAAAGCGCAAAGGGTGCTTTCTGCCAAGAAGGAACTCTCCCGGCAATTGGAAGCATTTGAATTGCAGACAGCCGGGGATCTAATCCTTGGTCACCTTCTCGGTCTTTGCAGGCTTCACGCTGTCCTTACTCTTCGCTGGTTTAGTGGGTTCCTTTACCCTGGGATCTGGGGCACCGAGTAGAACCCAGGTCTCAAGCATCGCGATTTCGATGGCCGGGAGTTTTTCATCCGGCGGCATCGCACTATCCGAATCATGGCTGCGGATTGCGTGGATCAATGGACTACGCTTCAGATCCTTTGGTCTGACCGCGGGTCCATGGTCACCACCTGATTCCCAACCAGCACGGGAATCCAGGACCAATCCTCCATCCGCATGATGCTGGTGGGAGTGGCACTCGTAGCAGCGATTCTCTAAGATCGGCTGGATCTGTTTGACGAAGAAGCGATCTGGCTCATACAACTCCTCGGCATTGGCTTTTGCCAGTGCTGTGCAAGCAATCAAGAAGATCAGGTTAAACTTCGTCATCACTGAGGAATACGTTCCCACCCCAACCTCCTTCCGTAGCCAATTTTGCGCAAAAGAACGCGCCTTTTGCGGGGGGGCAATCTGCTGGTGCCGAACATTTGTCTCGTATTCACCTCCACGTCTTCCGTATGCTCCGCTGCTGCCATGGAAACGCCGCTCACCCCTCTCGATTTTGCTCGCCGTGCCCGCCGCCTTTATCCTGACCGGGAAGCGGTCGTCGATGGCACATTGCGTCTAAGCTACGAGGAGTTTTTCAATCGGTGTGACAAATGGTCCGCAGCGCTGCAAGCACTTGGGGTGGGGCAGGGGGACCGGGTTGCAGTCATCTCACCAAACACGCTCCCTCATTTGGAGTCCTACTACGCGGTCCCCCAAATCGGAGCCGTGACGGTGCCAATCAATTTTCGACTCACTCCAGATGATTTTGCTTACATCCTGCGGCACAGTGGTGCCTGCATCGTTTGTGTGCATCCCGATTATGTCGGGGCAATCGAACAAATCCGCTCTGAGGTGCCTGCGGTGCGGCATTTCGTTGTACTGGAAGGTCGCCGCGATGGTTGGGTGAGCTACGGGGAGGGGATTACCGCCGCCAAACCTGATTTTGCCTCCGTCACCATCCAGGAGACAGATATGATTTCGCTGAACTACACCAGCGGCACCACGGCGAACCCCAAGGGTGTCATGGTGACCCATCGGAACACCGCGATGAATATCATGGGCCACCTGATGCACACCCAGATCACCTCGGCGGACAGATACCTTTGGGTGTTGCCGATGTTCCACGCCAATGGTTGGTGCTTCACCTGGACGATTACCGCTGTGGGGGCAAAACATGTCTGCTTGCGCAAGGCGGACCCCGTCTCAATCTTTGAGGCCATCGTCCGCGAGGGCATCACACTTCTTTGTGCGGCACCTACCATCTTGATTGGCATCGCCAATGCACCGGAAGAACTGAGGAAGTCCGCACCCCGTGGTGTGCGTGTCTTCACGGCGGGTGCCCCACCTGCTGCAGCTACCATTGAGCGGATTGAAGGCGAACTCGGCTGGGAAATCGTCCATGTCTATGGCCTCACCGAGGTTTCGCCCATCGTCACGATCAGTGAATCGCGGCCCGAACACGCTCTGCTGGACTCCGCCACCAGGGCGAGGCTCAAGGCGCGACAGGGCGTCGAATATTTGGGCAACGCAGAGGTGCGAGTCGTCGGCGACGATGGCAATGAAGTGACGCCAGATGGCAGTGCTTTGGGAGAAATCATCATCCGAGGAAATGCGGTGATGGCAGGTTACTACAACGATCCTGAGGCAACGGCGAAGGCCATCCGTGAGGGTTGGTTTTACACTGGCGATGCCGCCGTCGTTCACAGCGATGGCTACATCGAAATCCGCGACCGCTGGAAGGATGTCATCATTAGCGGCGGTGAAAACATCTCATCCATCGAAATCGAAAGCACTCTCCTGCGACATCCAGCAATCCAAGAGGTGGCCGTCGTGGGCGTGCCCCATGAAAAGTGGGGAGAGACACCCCAGGCTTTTATTGTCCTGAAAGGGGGCAAGACCGCCTCTAGCGACGAACTTCGTCAGTTTTGCCGAGACCATCTAGCGCACTTCAAGGTTCCCCATGGATTTGATTTCATTGAGGAACTCCCGAAAACGGCCACCGGCAAGATCCAAAAATATGTTCTGCGAGGTGGGCGGGCAAATCTGGCGGCACAGTGACTTCGAGAAATTCGTGGCAACGCCTCTTGCAGGACAAGACCGAGCCCGCTATGGGGGGATCTGGGTCCTTCAGGGAAGGAATCCAGGGGATTTTGACCGCGAAGGAAACTGCCGCTGGAATGATTAAAGAAGGTTGAGTTCTCGATCTGGGCGGATAAAGGTCTAGATGGCTCGTTCGCCGGCCATTTTTCCCGCCAGATGAATTTCCCCAACCTCCCCCAGCTTCGCATCGGTTCTGTCGTTATGGATGGCGTGGAACCTGTATTCATTTTGGGACCTTGCGTGATTGAGGGGGAAGAGTTTCTGCATCAAATCGGCTCAGACATCGCTGCTATGGCCGCTCGACACGGCTGGCGCTGGATTTTCAAGGCCTCCTATGACAAAGCCAATCGGACCTCGATCAACAGCTTCCGGGGGCAGGGGTGCGCCGATGGGTGCCGCCTTTTGGCAGAAGTCGGAGCCTCGCTAGGCGTGCCAGTGACGACGGATGTGCACTCGCCCGAAGACGCCAGAGTGGCTGCGGAGTGGATTGACGTGCTGCAAATACCGGCCTTCTTGTGTCGCCAAACGGATTTGATCGTCGCTGCCGGGGAGACCGGGCGGGTCGTGAACGTGAAAAAGGGCCAGTTCATGGCCCCGTGGGACATCAAGAACATTGCGGAAAAGCTGGACCAAACCGACTGCAAGCGTTACTTTTTCACCGAGCGTGGCACCACGTTCGGTTATCAAAATCTTGTGGCGGATATGAGGTCGCTCTATTGGATGCGGGAACTCGGTTATCGGGCGGTGTTTGACGCCACCCACTCGGTGCAGCGTCCCGGCGGATTGGGCTCGACGACGGGCGGTGATGGCAAGCTAGCCCCAGTGCTCGCTCGGGCAGCGGTGGCAGCGGGTTGCGATGGCGTCTTTATGGAGACGCACCCAGACCCGGCGAAGGCGTTTTCTGATGGTCCGAATCAAGTTCCGCTGGCGGAACTTGAGGCAGTGGTGGAACAGCTACGGGCGGTGCATCGTGCCGTCCAGAATCCTGAATTGACGGAGGTTTCCTGATGTTTTTACGCAAAAACCATTCAAAATTTTCGACCCGTCTCGGATTGTATTTATTCGCGATGCTGGCATTCCTGCCCGTCGGCTACTCGAACGACTCGCCGAAGGCACCTGCGTCACCAGCGCCCGGCGCTGAGGGCACCGAGGTGGCGCCGCCGCTGGCCCAGGCACGCACTGGCTTGAGCAGTTTTGGCAAAAACATGCCCGCTGGCCTCAAGAACGTGGGCGTGACCATTCCTGGATTTACCAAGGGCAAACCAAGTTCCCTCGTTTTGGCGGATTCTGTCACCCGGATTGATGAAAATCGTCTGATGGCGGAAAATATGACCATCCAGATGTTTGCGGAAGACCCTCGTGAAAACGTGACCGTTGACCTGAAATCTGCCACCTATCACATGACAAATCAGGTGCTGCGCAGTGCGACTCGCAGCAAAGTGACACGCTCTGACTTCGAGTTGGAAGGTGATTCACTCGTTTTTGACACCATGACGTCCCAGGGAAAGATGGTCGGGAATGTGCGCATGGTCATTTATGATGCCAGCATGCTGAAACCAGCTGCAACCAAGTCTGAGCCAAAGGCTGGGGAAGACAAGGCGGCAGCGGGCTCGTCCGTGGTCAAGGATGCAGCAACCCCCGCAACGACCGTCCCGCCACCGGTTGAAAAGACCTCCACCCCTGCGAAGTGAAAATGAAACCAATTTTTCTCCCTCTTTTGATTCTGACATGCTGCATTGCTCCGACCTATGCTCAGGTCGGGACGACTCGCTTCCTGCAGCGTTCCACCGTTCAACCACAGCGAACCAACGCCGATCCAGAGCTGGCTGCGACGGAGGCGAAACTTGAAGACGCACGCAAACGTGCTGAAGCAAGCAAGGCAGCGGCCAAACCTGTCGATACAGCAGCACGCGATGAGGCGATGGAGCGCAAGATCGCCGCGGCTGTAGCGAATGCCAATGCGGCACCGTCTGCGGAAGCGAAAGCGCGGTCTGAGAAATCCCGCCAAGGAATTGCCGCCGCCATTGTGAATCTCACGTCAGAGGGCAAACGCCGCTTGTCGGACGGAGAGAAATCGGCCCCAACGACGCCTCCGCCTAGCCGGATGCAGGTTGCCCAGGCCAAAACGGAGCCCGCTCAGACACCAGCCGTGCTCCCCTCGTCGGCAGCCACTGCCAGCCCTGGAGTGCCGAGGCCGATTCCGTTGAAGCCCGCCTCAATGGCTGACCCAAAGGCTAAGGGCAATACGATCACGATTGAGGCTGACTCGAATCTCTTCGACCCAAATACAAACATCGGCATCTTTCAGGGACACGTCCGGGTGCGGTCGCCGGAGTTTTACCTGGAGGCAGATGAATTTGAGGTCCACATGAAGCGGGCTCCAACGGAAAGCGCCACACCCCCGCCCGCAGCACCTGCGGCAAAATCGGCGGATCCAAAGCTGATCACCTCTGAGAGTCTGACTCCTGGAACCACAACTCCAGAAAAACCTGCGCCGAAGACGAGTGAAATGCCGCCACCGGAGCAGAGTTCGGTTGAAAAGGCCATCGCCCGTGGACGAATGGTCGTCATTGAAAAGCTCACTGAGACAGGAGACGTCCAGGTGGGTCAGTGCAAACGAGCTGTGTGGAATGGAACCACCCATGAGATGCTGCTTGAGGTCTGGCCTCAGGTGCAGCGCGACAACAATTTGGTGATCGCGACCGAGCAATCAACGACAATGACCATCCTCGAAAGCGGTCGATTCACCTCAGACGGGCCGACGACGACGAAGATCCTCCAAGGAGCTGATGCCAAACCGAAATCCAAAGGCGGACTTAAGTAGCCAAGATTGGTTTTAAAACGTATCCATTGACGGCATAATCCAACTCACCGAAGGAAGAATCACGATTCAGATGATTGCGGGCGGACACGAAATGATGACGGAGGGAGCGGCCCATCACACGGGTGAGACTGACTCGGATGTGCTACTCTACACACGCGGGCTGAAAAAGGTCTATGATGGCCGAGCCGTCGTAAATGGCGTGGACATCGAAGTGAAGCGCGGCGAGATCGTCGGCCTATTAGGGCCCAATGGCGCAGGCAAAACGACAACGTTCTACATGATCGTCGGTCTCGTAAGGCCCAATGGTGGGAAGGTGGTTTTCGACGGCAACGACGCGACCACTCAGCCGATGTACATCCGTGCTCGGTTGGGCATGGGTTACCTGCCGCAAGAAGAATCGATCTTTCGGAAACTGTCCGTTCGCGATAACATCCTTGCCGTAATGGAAACGCAGCCCTTTACGAAGGATGAGCGGCGAGACCAATGCCAGGCGCTGATGGAGAAATTTGGCATCGATCATGTCGCAGACAACTTGGCACTGACGCTCAGCGGCGGTGAAAAACGCCGCCTCACGATTGCTCGTTCCTTGGTGACGGAGCCAAAACTGCTGATGCTCGATGAGCCCTTCAGTGGCGTTGACCCCATCGCCGTGAGTGAGATTCAAGACATCATCCGCATGTTGCGCAGCGCAGGCTTGGCTATCTTGATCACAGACCACAACGTCCGCGAGACGCTGAACATCGTAGATCGCGCCTACATGATCTATGAAGGTCAGGTGCGCCGCCACGGCACCAAGGAGTTTTTGGTGAATGACCCCATCGCCCGCAAGCTTTACCTTGGCGAAGACTTTTCCATGTAGTTCCTTTATCCAGTTTAGATTTTTTTAACCCCCAAACAGACAACGCAGAAGACCCAAGGAGAAAATAGACCATGCAAACGCACAACGTAAACCTGCCCATCGTCGTCACTGGCCGTCACGTGGAAATCACTGATGCTATGCGAGAGTACGCCCACAAAAAAGTCGAGGGACTGCACCTTGACTACCCGCGCATCATCGAGGCCAAGGTCATCCTCGACGTTAATAAACACCATCAGCAAAAGGCGGAAATCATCCTCTTCTGCGCGAATCACATCGTCATCGAAGTATCGTCTGTGAACGATGATATCTATTCATCCATTGATGAGTCGATCTCCAAGATCGCACGCCGGATGCGCAAGTTTAAGACGCGGATGCTCAAGTCTCATCGCCCGCGCAAGGATGGCTCCATCCGTTTCCTCGAAGAAAAAGTCTTCGATGACGCCGGGATGCAGGAGGACCACGACCATGTGGAGCACTCTTACGTGCACAAGGAGCCCTACAAGCTGCGTCCTTTGTATGCCGATGAGGCCATCATGGATCTGGCACTCAGTGATCGGCCATTCGTGGCTTTCATGAATCAGCAAACCCACCGTCTGGCCATCGTCTTCAAACGTCCCGATGGCGAGTATGGCATGATCGAGCCCGACCTTGAGTCCGCCGCAAAGTCAGGTGATGGCAAGGCCGCTGCCGCTTAGTCGGACCGAATGAATCGCAGGAGGGTCTGGGTTTTCCCAGACCCTCTTTTTTTTGGCTCATCGGAATCTACTCACTAGCCGCCTTTAGCGGGAATGTGTTCGTTGCAGCACCAACGAGCGGGAGTCCTGCGCATACCGTCAGCCGCCCGCAAAACAGCCGCGCTGCGGATTCCTCCGCCTCTCCAAACTCTGTGCTCGCAGCGCTGGTGACGTCGCGACAAGCATTAATCATCATGATTTGTGATTTTCAGCCGATTCAGGGAGGGCCGCAGCCGGGCAAGTTTTACTTTACCTGTCATCTTTGCTTCGGATAGGGATAGGGCATCTCACGCTCCTTCGGAAGATAAAAAAGTGAACGCATCACCAAACATCCTTCGCACACCTGCCAAACGGAGATTCTTCTGAACTCTGTCCTTCCCCGCGACGATTACGCTTGCCTCCCCTGTAATTTTGCCTTCCTCTTCGAAGACAATGACCTCGGAGATTGATTCATTTTCCTGATCCAAAACTTTGAGGTGGATGCCCCAATCTGAATGCTCGATCCAAGACCGCAGCACTGGATCTGCATTGGACGCCCATAAGTTTGCTAAGGATACTGAATTTAGCGTGTGCGTTACTCGCCAAACTTCTTGCGGAGCGTGAGGTGAAACCCACTAAGGGTGTTCCAAAACCATCCCAAAATCCATCGCCCCAAAAGCACGCTCCACAGCTTCCTCAAAGGTGCAGGCGATTTCCCATGTGTCGTAGTAGAGGTTTGCGACATAATAACATTCATCGGACCCCAACAAAATAGCCACTTGTTGTGAGGAGACCGCAATGATGAAAAAATCGAGCTGACTTGGCAAAAATGACGCGAGATGTTGACAATACTCTTCCCCATTTGCGGATTCAAGACGCACACTCCCCTCCTCTGCGTGCCAAAACAAAACAGACAGATGGTGACAAATTGTTCCCTTGCCAAACCTGAGCGCATAATCAGACAACGACTTATCCGCATAGACAACCAGCTTCTGAGGTGCCAGGGAAATGTCTTCAGGAGCCCTGATCGAAACCATTTTTGCAAACAAACTATTTAAGTCCATGACAGTATCTTCAGTACAGTTCAAACACAACTCCTGCAGTCGAACCGGGAGTGAACAGTGGATTCGTGTCCTTATAGCCCCACAACTTTGTTAGAGTCCCCGTGGAAAACACCTGCATTTTCGTGGTCCCTCCGTTCACGCTGACCTGCGTCACCTCCGGCACCGTCAGGCCCGCGACCTCGATGGCCTGGGGAGGATCAATCTGGGCGTATTGGTTCACAGCGTTGGGCGTGTAACTGGTGGTGAAGCTGGTGGCAGGCCCCAGCGTTGCGTCTGGCTGCCTCACCGCAGCGGCGCTGCGGGTCATGCTGCTGCGGTTGCCGATGGCATCATAAGTGTAACCCCAGCTTTTTCCAGCCACGGCTGCAGGTTCCGCCTCAGCTCCCGCAAATTCCGTCCGCGCAGCGCTGGTGACTTCACCACGATCATTAAATCCCCAATTCCAGCCGGGGAGACCGTCCACGGTGGAGCGTGCGCTGGCCCGGCGTTGGGGGTAATCAGGATCAAAACCGTAGCTCCAGCCGAGCTGGGGGCTATTGTTGGCGCTGTAGCTGATGCCCTGCACCCGCTGCCGGGTATCGTTGTCAACTATTTGATAGATTATATCTTTTTCTTAGACATTTTTAAATACGCGAATTCGGGCTAACGCTTACCGTTCCAAATCTTCCAACCAAACCCAGAAAAGCTATCGCTCATTTTTACCATATATTCGAGGTCACCAGCATCAGCATTTTCCCAATCACTACGACCGCACTCTATGTCGTCCTTATAACAGAAATAA
>CAZCAL010000132.1:0-10403 GCA_964496625.1 uncultured Verrucomicrobiaceae bacterium
GACATCCGCTGGCGATAGACTGGCGAGGGTGTCTGCGTAATCGGGTTCGTGACCTAGCATCACACACGGTGCCCCCGCAGGACTGCCCCGCAAAGCCTTCAGCGGATCAGGATGCCCTGCCCAGACGGAATCAATTCCTGCAATCCATAGAGTTTCGCGCCCCTGGGTTAGACCAAACCCCGCATTTTGCAGGACCTTGACCCCGTGGTTGTGCAAGGCTGCCACAACAGGTTTAGCAGCATTCCAAACATCATGATTTCCCAGGGAGGCAAACACGCCGACTCTTGCACGCAGTTCAGACAGAGGCGCGATGAGATCACCCAAACGCCTCGCAGTACTTGTGATGATATCTCCCGTGATAGCAACGAGGTCTGGCTTGAGCTCATTCACCATCGCTACCGTGCGCGCCAGCAATGGCGTATTGACATGCGGTTCCACATGCAAATCGCTGATCTGCACGATCCTGAACCCCTCAAAACCGCTACCCAGAGCCCGCAGAGGGATCTTCACGCGTTCGATGACGGGGTGCTTGCGTTCGATCAGTCGTGCATAGGCATACGATCCGCCACTACCCACTACACCCGTCCACAGCCCCGCTTGAAAGAAGCGTTTGAGGAAGCCTCGACGGTTGGAGGATGAAACAGGTTGCATCATTCTGAACGGTACCTGCCTCCCATCGGTAGAGCAACCAGGGTATGATGAAATTCATGTGAAGGTTGTGTGAAGCACCAAACTACCTCCATAAAGAATTCACCCAAATACACTCAGGTTGCGTTGCAACGCCTGCCGCATAGCATCAGACAATGATTCATTACGCCAGCAACCAGGAGGTCGTGGACTTCTTCGCCTCCCATGGCATCATCGCTTCCCAAGTTTTTAGGGATGGTCCGGTCCGCAGGCTAAAAGTGCAAGGCCGCGCGATGAGCCTCCCGATGGATGCCAGCCCAGATGAATGCCTCCGCATCGTGCGCGAAGACATCGCCAGTCACGCTGCGCCTGGGATTGCTATCGAAGGCAGCAAATAAACGGCGAAGGATCGACCACACAGACCAGCGTCAACTGGCGATCAAGCGCCTCCTCTCATCCCATTTGCCCGGTCACGTAACGTAGAGTTTCGGGCTGCTTGGGCGTTTGGAAAATGTCCATCGTCGGGCGGAACTCGATGAGCTTACCGAGAAGGAAGAAAGCGGTGTCATCCGCGACACGGCGGGCCTGCTCCATGTTGTGGGTGACGATGATGATGGTATAACGCTCCCGTAACTCCAGAATCAACTCCTCAACCCTCGCCGTGGCCACTGGGTCCAGGGCGCTGCAGGGTTCATCCATCAGCACGATGTGAGGCTCTACGGCGAGACTGCGAGCGATGCAGAGGCGCTGCTGCTGCCCGCCGGACATACCCATGGCGCTCTCCTTGAGACGATCCTTCACTTCTTCCCATAGGGCAGCACCACGAAGGCTTCTCTCCACAGCCTCCGCCAGCACACTTTGGCGTTTTTCGCCGCCGATACGGAGGCCGTAGGCGACGTTGTCAAAGATGGAACCTGGGAAGGGATTGGACTTTTGAAAGACCATGCCCACGCGACGGCGTAGCGAAGTCACGTCCAAGGTCGGCTCCTGCACATCAATGCCCTCCACCAAAAGCCGTCCACCACTGATGCCAGCACCTGGCACCATGTCGTTCATGCGATTGATGCAGCGCAGCACGGTGGACTTCCCGCAGCCGGACGGGCCGATGAAGGCGGTGACCTGGCGCGCAGGCACATCCAGCGTGACGTCGTGCACGACCTGCTTCGTTCCATAGCTGAAAGACAGCGACTGGAACTGAACGGGATATGCCGCTGCGGCTTGATTGGAGGTTGCCATATTGCTCAACTAAATTTACCGGAGATGTAGCGCTCAGTCTGCTTCTCCTTGGGGTTTTGGAACATCTCCATCGTCTCCACATACTCGACGAGTTTACCCATGTACATGAAGCCAGTGCGGTCAGAGCACCGGCGCGCTTGCTGCATGTTGTGAGTGACGATGACAATCGTGTACTCCTGCTTTAGTTGCAGCATCAGCTCTTCAATCTTTAAAGTGGCGATGGGGTCTAGTGCAGCGCAGGGCTCATCCATCAGTAGAATCTGCGGGCGATTGGCAATGGCGCGTGCGATGCAAAGACGCTGTTGTTGCCCACCGGAGAGACCGTAGGCGCTGGTATGCAGCCGGTCCTTGACCTCATCCCACAGAGCAGCTGAGCGCAGACTGCGTTCGGCGATTTCATCCAGCTCGCTGCGCTTGCTTCGCCCGGCGACGCGGAGACTGAAGACCACGTTTTCGTAGATGCTTTTGGGGAAGGGATTGTACTTTTGAAAGACCATGCCGACGCGCTTCCGCAAAGAGATTACTTCCACCGTTGGGTCGTAGAGACTCGTGCCGTCCAGTCGGATATCACCTTCATGGCTGACGCCTTCGATCAGGTCATTCAGCCGATTGAGGTTCCGTAGCAGGGTGGATTTCCCGCAACCCGATGGGCCGATCAGCGCGGTGATCTCGCGCTCAGGGATGTCCATGCAAACGTCAAACAGTGCCTTCTTGCTACCGTAGAAAAACGAGAAGTGATCCACCTCGATCATGCGAGGATTTGCAGCGCCAGATTCAGCGGAAAGTTGGGGCTCAGAAAGTGCTGACGGCATACTTTTTGCGCAGGTGGTTGCGGAGACTGATCGCGGCGACATTCATCGCGACAACCAGGAGGATGAGCAAGAGCGTGGTGGCAAACACCATCGGCTTCGCAGCCTCTGAATCCGGTGATTGGAAACCCAGATCATAAATGTGGAAGCCCAGGTGCATGAACTTGCGCTCTGCATGGATGAAGGGTGCAGTGAGATCAAGCGGCAACGATGGTGCCAGCTTCACCACACCCACAAGCATCAGCGGAGCCACTTCCCCTGCCCCGCGCGCCATGGCAAGGACAACTCCAGTCAGGATCCCGGGCAGTGCACTGGGCAAAACGATGCGTTGAATCGATTGCCACTTCGATGCACCACAGGCCATCGCGGCCTCGCGTACGCCGCGCGGCACTGCAACGAGCGCCTCCTCGGTGGCGACGATCACCACGGGTAGAGCGAGCAGAGCAAGAGTGAGTGATGCCCAAAGGATGCCGCCCGTCCCGAAGGTGGGAGTGGGCAATGAGTCCTTGAAGAACCACTGGTCCAAGGTCCCGCCCACCGAATAAACAAAGAAGCCAAGACCGAAGACACCAAAGACGATGGAGGGCACCCCGGCGAGGTTATTGACGGAGATCCGCACCATCTGCACCAGAGGACCCTGCTTCGCATACTCTCGCAAATAGATGGCCGCGATCACTCCCAGCGGAGTCACGATCAGGCTCATGAGCAGCGTCATCACAAAGGTCCCAAAGATCGCGGGAAAGATGCCACCTTCAGTGTTCGCCTCACGCGGTGCACCGCTCAAAAAGTCCCAACCGTTGTGCAAGAAAACGGTGAATTTTTCCCACCAACCCATGGCGTTTGGGTGCTCCACCCGCAACAGATTGCCGATGGGCTGCTGCCGCGCAGTGCCGTCGGCGAGCCGGTAATTCAGCAGCGCTGCCGTCATCTGCTTGCGCAACTCTCCCGCCTTACCGGCAAGTGTTTCATACTCCTTCTGCACCTCCCCACGTGTCTTGTCCAACTCCGCCAAGCGCGCTACTTCATTCGCAGCGATAGCTTTGCGACGTTCGACTTCCAGCTTGCGAACGCGGTCATTGATTTCGCCAATTTGATCCGCCTCGATCCTGCGAATCTCCTCACGGCGTTCGTTGCCCTGCTGAATGGTCGCGCGCAGTTTCTGAATGAAGTTCGCATCCGCAGCGGGAATCTCCGTACCGTCTTCAAGCTTGATGGAGACCGGATAAAAGATGGAGTCTCCATACTCCATCCGCTCCGCCACCATGATCTCCGCTGGTGCGCGTTGCTCCGCAATCTGCTGGACATCCACGAACCGAAAGGCATTGCCTACAGCGTCTTTGTTGCCGGTGAAAAACAGCCATTCGTGATGGATCGCTGCATCTGGTGTCGGATCTCGCTTCACCTGTTCCTTGCGGATTTCACCCGCAATGGTTTGGATTTTCCCATCGGCTCCCTTGAGGTCCAGTTCAAGCACTTGGCGAGGCCAGAAAACCGACACGCCTTCGACCACAATGATCGACATCAGGCCGATGACCATGAGCAAACCCACCGTCAGTCCCATCGCGCAGAACCAGACCTTGGGCTCGCCCAACAGCGAATGCGCGCGCGCCTTTTTAGGCACACTGACAGCAGGTGATGTCATGGGATCGGTCATACAAACTTAAAGCGCTCGCGCAATCGCTGGCGCAGGAGTTCCGCAAAGGTGTTGAGCACAAAAGTCAGCGCAAACAGCACAACAGCCCCAAGGAAAAGGGCGCGGTAGTGTGTGGAATGCACTGCGGCCTCGGGCAATTCTACGGCAATGTTGGCAGAGAGGGTGCGCATCCCACTGAAGATATTCAAGTCCATGACAGGCGTATTTCCGGTGGCCATCACGACGATCATCGTCTCGCCGACCGCACGCCCAAAGGCCACCATCAAAGCCGAAAAGACCCCCGCAGAGGCAACAGGCAGCACCACGGTGCGCACCATTTGCCAGCGAGAGGCACCCAGCGCGAGAGAGGCTGCCTTGATCTGGGTCGGCACGTTGCTGAGAGCGTCCTCGGTGATGGTGAAGAGGATCGGAATCACCGCGAAGCCCATCATGAAGCCCACAACCAATGAATTGCGCTGATCAAAGTCCGTGACAAACACATCGCCAAGCCACTGGATGAAGGACCAATCTGATGAACGCAGGGATTGCCCAATCTGCGGCCACCAAAGTCGGAAATCAGCAATCGAACCGCCTGTGGATGGATCCTTCACAACAAAGGCCCAACTTTCCAGCCAAGGGCCGAGGCTCCAACCAATCCACGTCAGCACGGCCACAGGCGGGAGCAGCACCCAGAACTCGCTCCCAGGTTTGATTTTCGATCGCGTGGCTACTGGTAACTTGGTAAACACCCAGCCCACCGCCATCGCGCCTAGCGGCAAAGCGAGCCCACCCAACAGAAGCGAAGGCACCTTACTTTCGATCAGTGGTGCCAGCCATAGTCCCGCCAAAAACCCCAGCACCACGGATGGCAGCGATGCCATGATCTCCATCACCGGCTTCACGATGGACTTGATGCGCGCAGGCAAGAAACAGGAGGTGTAAATGGCGGCAAGCAGCGCGATGGGCACCGCGAAAAGCAGCGCAAAGAATGTGCCCTTCAAAGATCCAATGATGAGCGGCGTAAGGGAAAGCTTCGGCTCAAAGTCATCCGTGCCGCCTGTGGACTGCCAGATGTAGCCGGGCTTGTCCGCACCCTCATACCAAATCTTGCCAAAGAACGCATTCCAGCCCGCCTCAGGATGCGGATCGTTTAGTTTCCAGCGATGAAGTCCGCCTTCTTTGTCTAAAAAGAGAATGTGCTCAGCCTTCGCATCCATTACGGCTCTGGCGACAGTGAAAGGCAGCACCCCCTCCCAGCGCACTTCCTCGGTGGTGGAGTAGCGGAGGGACGCAAAAGAATCGCGACCGGTGAGGAAGGTCTTATTGCGCTGACTCGCCGCATAAAACGTTGCCGCACCATCCAAAGGCGGGAATTCTTTGATCTTGCCGTAACGGCGAACGGTTTCACCACCCGTGCTTTCAGACTGGTTGTAAAGGCTCCACACTTCCTGTTTACCCGTGGCACCGCACACCACGACGGAAACATCACCAAACACATAGGATAGCGTGCTGAGCGTAGGATCTGACTCCGCCGCAAACGGCTGGAAGGTCTGGCGTAACTCTTTGACGGTGCCGTTCGTGAAATAGAAGTAATAGACCATCCCGCGATCATCCGCGACCAAGAGCGCATCGCCGACGGCGGAGGCGAGCAAGCGCACCGGATGTCCCTTGAGGTCCGCCGTTAGATCAAAGCGACCCACCACAGCAGGTTTGCCGACACCCATCAGCGTCTTCTTTTGCCGGATGCAAAGCGCATGCACTTCCGTGCGACCGTCGACCTCCTGAATGGCAGCCATTACCTTGGCCGCACCACCATCACCATACGACACTTCGTTGAGGGGCTTACCCGGCTGACCAATGGCCTCAAAGGCCTCCACCTTCACCGATGGCGTCACGACTTGATCCTCTTTTCCCGTTCCGCCAGTGCTGGTATAGCTGACTTTAAAAGAACCCAGCCTACCATCCGCAGTACCAAGAATCACCCGGTTCTGTTTACCATCGACCTGAGCCGTGGTCACCACCGTCGCGGGTGGCAGTTCCACAGGCAGAGTCTCAATGGCACCATTTTTTGACAAATCCGCTACCTGAATCTCGGCACCACCACGATACAAGAACGGCTTCTGCGCCCATTCATCGACCCCGAGCAAAGTGATGGCTGTGGCGGCATCGCCGGGGCGACCAGATGGCACAGCGGCTTCAGTCTCTTGCCTGAATCGAGCGGGCTCGAAGAGAGGGATCACCTCAGCGAGAATGAAAACAAAGATGCCCAGCACCGCCACGATGATCCCCAGCCCACCGGCACGGATGAGCCATGTGATCACCTGATCCAATCGCAGCGTTGCCCGGGAGGCGATGAACCTCTCTGGCACAGGTCTTTTTGGTGTTTGGTTAGGCATTCAGAGGTGTTGGGAGTCTCCCCCGCTGACTGACTGGCAAAAATAAGGCGAGCGGGCCTGAATTCATGCCCGCTCGCCCCAAATCGTCAAGCTGTCATCGGCAAAAGCACGAAAACAGTTTGTCACAAACTTTTGGCTTATTTCAACTGTTCCAAAGCTTCCGTGGCGATCTCAGCAGGAACTGGGAAGTAGCCGTCTTTCACAACGATCTGCTGGCCTTCTTTGGAAAGGACGTAGCGGACGAACTCAGAGGTCAACGTATCTGCAGGAGTGCCCGGCTTTTTGTTGATATAGATGAAGAGAAAGCGGGCCATCGGGTAGCTGCCATCGAGGCAGTTTTCGTATGTAGCTTCAGCGTAAGTTCCCGCTTCGGCCCCGAGAGGCACAGCGCGCACACCTGCGGTTGCGTAACCGATGCCGGAGTATCCGATGCCATAAATGTCAGACGAGACACCCTGCACCACTGCAGAGGAACCCGGCTGCTCTTTCACGGTTGGTTTGTAGTCACCCTTCGCCATGGCGTGTTCCTTGAAGAACCCATAGGTGCCGGAGGCGGAGTTACGACCATAAAGGGAGATGCTACGACCAGCCCAATCACTGAGACCAAGTTGGTCCCAGGCAGTGATGTCTTGCCCACCGGACTTGCGGGTGGAGGAAAAGACGCTATCCACCTGCTGCATGGTCATGCCCTTGATTGGATTGTCCTTGTGAACGAAAACGGCGAGGGCATCGATGGCGACTTTGATTTCCGTCGGCTTGTAGCCAAACTTCTTCTCAAAGGCATCAATTTCTTCCTGTTTCATGGAGCGGCTCATCGGGCCGAGCTGCGCAGTGCCTTCAATCAATGCCGGTGGAGCAGTGGCCGAACCTTTGCCTTCGATCTGGATGTTAACATTGGGGTAGGCAGCCTTGAACGATTCTGCCCAAAGGGTCATGAGATTGTTCAGCGTATCTGAGCCGATGGAATTCAGGTTACCACCGACGCCGGAGACTGTCTGATAGCCTGGAATGGCAGCATCGACTTCGACCGTGGCGCTGTTGGCACTGCCTGCGATGACGAGAGAGGCCACAGCCAATAGGGAGCCGCGACTGTAGGTGACAGAGTTATTGATGATGCTAGTAAGCATGCGATTGAGTTTCATAGAGAACTAAAGGTTGGAGGGGTTTTGCGAATGAACGCCGTTTGCTTTAAGGCGGGTCGTCGAAGGGATCAAAAAAGGTCCGGTGAAGAATTTGTCACACTGGGTCTTTCTGGGAGGGACCGGGGGAGCCAAACTCCCCCAGTCAACCACACCCAACAAGAATTCAATGTGACGGATCTGTTCCGAGGCAGGGACGGTTACCAACTGATACGAATGCCGCTGACGAGACCGAAGCCGTCATATTTGCCGCCGCTGTTTGTGCTATCGCCCATGGAGGCGTACTGCACACCAGTCTGCCACTTCAGCTTGTGACCGTAGAGATAGTAGTTCACGCCAGCATAGATTTCGTCATAAGTGTCACCTTTGCCGGACACGACGCGGCTTTCATATCGGGCGAAACGAATGGAATTATCGTCACCGTCCATGTGTGTATAGCGGAGGACAACCTGTAGTTTCTTGGTCAGGTAGTAAGAAGGCATGATCTGGAAGGCCAGAATGTCACCTTGCTTGCCATATCCAACGCCGCCAGTGACGTCCGCACCCAAACCAAAGTTACCCTTCGCGTAATTGAAATTCACTGAGCCGATGTGCTCAAAAGGACGGGTGGCGCTATTGCCGTCATCTGGCGTTTGGTAAACATAATCGGCGCGGAGCAACGCCTCATCGCACTGCAGCGCCTCTGCAAAATCATACCCAAGGCTGGAAAGCAGATAGGTGCCTGCGGAGAAACTTCCAAACTCAGGATTGCCATCACTGGTGAACCAACCCAAAAAGTACTGCCAATTCTTGACTTGGCCACCGACACTGACTCCCGGTGCATATTCCTCCGTAAACCAGAGGTTATTGGCCAAGTTACTGCGATCAATGGTGATCAACTCTTTGGAAGAGGTTCCACCATCTAGAGTGAACTTAGCGGAATGCTTGCCCACAGTGAAGACCAGCGCGTCGCTATATGCATAGGACAGCAGTGCATCCGTCATGCGACGGTACGAGGTATCATCCAACTTTTGGGAAGCAAAGTCCACTTCCCCATGCAACGTCCATTTTTTGAAGAACTTGATTTTTGCACCGGCCCGGAGTCGGCGAGTCTCCCAGTCGGACTCATTACCCTCGTCTGAATTGATATTGAAATAGTCAAACTGAGCACGGCCGCTCAGCGAGATGTCCTGAATGAGAGGGTTGTCTTTGTCTGCATAGAGTTTGGTGACACTCCAGATCCGATCATAAATGGATTTTTCCGCAGGAGCCACGGCAGCCTCTGCAATAGGGGATTTGCCGGAGGTTGCACCGGAGGCTTCGCCAGCCTGGAGATTGGCACTGACGGCAAGGACGATGCCAAGCGGCAGAACTGCCCGTAGGTTTTGGAGGATCGATTTCAGCATGGGTCGTTGGGTTCGGTAAGTTGTGGCGTCACGTTGATCGCGACGGTTTAGCCATAACCCCAATCCCCCAATTCCATCCACCGACCTTGTGTGACAGTGTTGTCACATTTCCCACAAGGCCGTCACACAGCCTCAGCCCTTTATTTTAGAGCCTTCGACGCAAAAAGACGGCACCTCGACAAGTCTATGTGTCACTTTTGTGACGGATCTTTGTCACATTCCAACTTTTGCGCCTGCTCCTGCCATTTGTCGCGTTTGATCCGGTTTTTAAAGGCCAGCAGTTCGGAGAATGCCGCTACGTCTGCCTCTGACCATGCAATGATCTGGCGATAAGTCCGCACCCCGAACGCGTGCAGCTTTTTGTTCAAGACTGCCTTTACTCCCTTGATCTTCGTCAGATCATCGTCCACCCCGCCTGACTCCTGTAGCATCTGCACCGTTCTCCGAAGAGCAGCATCTTGGCTTTCCAGCGCCTGGAGTTCCTTGTCGAGCCCCGCCAACCGTTGTTCCGCCTCGCGCAATTTCATTGCCGCTGCCCCGCGACGTGCCGCATCGTGCTTGTCGGTAGCGATTTCCTGCTCCACGACCATGTCCGCTCGTTGCTTTTTGAGCCCTTCTTGCTCCATACGGACGCGCCCCATGTCCACAGCGAGCGCCTGCAAACGTTCCGCTGCTTGGGGCGGCAGATCCACGGCGGACACGACGACCAAAGGCTCGGCCTCAGGTTTTGCCACGGGTTCATGCGCTGGCGCAGGAGCCGGCTTGGTCCAAAGATTCATGGGCTCCGCCATCGGGCTGGGCGCAGCAGCAGCAGGTGGGATGGGCTCGGTCTGGGCACTCAGTTCCCTCAGCCGATTTAGCTCTAGCCGCGTGAATTTCAGGTCGTCCCGCAACCGCATCACCTCACGCTCCAAATTCCGGCGATGGCCTTCCGCGTCGTCCAATTCCTCCCGCAGTCGGACTGCATCCTCAGACACCCCCGCAGGTACAAGCTTAGGTTCAGACAAAGTTGCCTTTGCCAAAACGGGCGGCACCTCCTCGATTGAGGTGGTTTCAGCTTCAGGCTCCGGCAATTCTTGACCCATCTCTGCCACCACCGGCGTCCCGCGCCAGCGCCAACCTAAGTAAAAAAATACCAGGGCAGCCGCCAGCAGCAGTATCGCCATCTCCATTGCCAG
>CAZCAL010000133.1:0-10342 GCA_964496625.1 uncultured Verrucomicrobiaceae bacterium
GACGGGGCACAAAGCCTGTGATGAAGCCCAGAATCTCCATTGCTGCGAGGTTTTCGCTAGTTGGATTAGCTGCTGTTGCCATCGCAGCTATCGCTACTAGTGCTGGTTTTGTGTGGCAAGAGATGCAGACTCTAAGCTCTGCGCAAACTGCCTACATGAGCAGTGTGACGCTCGCGGGTCAGCGCGAGATTGAGCGTTTGGATCTGCCTGACCAAGTACTTTCCGGTGAGCACGCTCTGCCGAGTGATGCGCAGACTCAATTACGTGCGCGATTGATGTCGATCGAACCGCCAACGACTGTGGCTGGGCTGGGAGTCCGGGTCGAAATCGCCAGTCTCACAACGGTCAAAGGAGGCAAGGGCGCGCTCGTGTTGGTCAAAAGCCCGGCGCAGATCATGAGCGCGACCGAGGCAAATTGGGTTTTGGATGAACCTGACAATGCAAGTTTGCAGGAAACGGTGAAACGAGTCCTCGGGGGGACGACTCTGGCAATGTCGGGTCGTGCCGATGGCAATGGAGCTGGCTTGTTTGGAAAAGCCGGCTGGTTTGTTGTTGCCGCGCCGATCAAGGCCGCGGACGGTCGGGTAGCGGGTGCATTCATCGCGCGCCAACCGGTGCTTCAGTGGCAACACGTTGTGCGGTTTTCGCGTCTAATGGTCCCAATTTTGGGTGCCTGTGCGGGGATGCTGCCTGCTGTTTTTGGCTTCTTTTTTCTGTCACGACGCCTAACGAAGAAGACGCGAATGCTAGAGGAAGGCTTTCGCAACATTCGCCGGGCTGGACTTTCCCATCGGCTGCCTGCCCGTGGTATGGATGATCTGGATCGCGTTCAGGCGGAGTTCAATACAACCATGGATACCATCCAGGCGGAGGATGACCGGAAGCAAGCAGTGATCCGGGAGTTTCAGGATGCCAAGAAGCAGGCCGAAGTCGCTACGGCGACGCGGCCAACATCGCCAAGAGCGACTTTCTGGCCAACATGAGTCACGAGATTCGTACGCCGATGAATGGCATTATCGGAACGACGAGTCTGTTGATTGAGCTGGGGATGGAGCCTGAGCAGGAAGAACTGGTGCGAATGATCCGGTCCAGCGGTGAATCGCTGTTGCACCTGATCAATGACATTTTGGATTTTTCCAAACTAGAGTCTGCAAAGATGGAGATGGAGAATCTGCCCGTGGATCTTGAAGGATTGCTGGCGGAGACTGCGGATGTCTTTTCGTTCCGTGCTGCAGAGAAGAATTTGGAGTTAAACTTTCATGTCGATTCTGCGTTGCCGCGCATGTTCATGGGTGACTTCCAACGGGTGAAACAAATTCTCGTCAACCTCATCGGCAATGCCATCAAGTTTACGGAGCGCGGGGAGATCTTGGTGCTTGGGCGTCATGTGACGCGGACCACAGCAAACGGTGACACTCCGTATCTGCATTTTTCGGTGCGCGATACTGGCATTGGCATCTCTGCCGACAAACTAGGGCAGCTGTTCCAGGCATTTAGTCAGGTCGATGCATCGACGACTCGGAAGTATGGTGGCACGGGTCTTGGGCTGGCGATCTCGAGGAAGCTGTGCCGTTTGATGGGCGGGGAAATCAGTGTGGTTAGCGAGGCTGGTCGCGGATCAGATTTCTTTTTTGAAGTTCCGCTGCGTGTCGCTCCTGACGACGCTGGAAAAGAGGAGGAATACGGTTGGCTGGAGACTGTGCAGGGCAAGTCCGTCGTGTACTTCTGCAAGCATCCGACGGCGCAACAGTTGCTGGGTCAATACCTGTCTCAATGGCACATGAATGTCGTGATGGCGGAAACGATGGCGGAGATCCCGGCCAGAATCCAGTCTGCGGCTATGCTAATCGTGGACGTCACGGATCAGGTGGTCGAGGAAGTTCAGGCAGCGTTTCAGCGTGCGGCGGCCTGCAATATCCCCACATTGGCGTTTGTGCCTTTAAGTGGCGCGCGAAATCGGGAGCGCTTTGCTGGGCTCCCTGGTGCACGTTACACGCGGCTCTCGAAGCCTGCAAAACGCAGGGAGACTCTTCGTGCGATTGCTGAACTTCTGCGTGCGGCCCCAGCCATGCCTGCGCCGCTGCCAGTGGCTTCGTTTCCCATAGCGTTGCCTGCGGCTCCGCTCCCACCCAATGCCTATTCTGCTAGCCCCCTTAACAGTGGCGTGCCTGTGACGAATCAGATGCCTCCAGGATATGATCAGCGAGCTGTGAGTCAGGCTCCGGCTGCATTTGCACCGGCACCAGCAATCGCTACAGCTCCCGCTGCAGGAGGCGATGGCGGGTTTGCGTTTATGTCTGGGGCCGATATTCCGCTTGCCCCTGCTCAGCCGAGTGTAGGGCCTGCCATGCAATCTTATCCACCACCGCAGGTGCAGTCTGCCGTTCCAGCGGCTGCCTTCGCCGCGATGATTCCACCACCACCACCACCTCCTCCTCCGCAGTGGCAGCAACTGGAACCTTCGGCTCCGCAGTCTCGTTCTGCATCTGCTGGGCACGATGCCCACATTTCTCAAGCGACGACTCAAGCCTTGGCCAGATCTGCGAGTGCCAATGGCTCATCCTTTGCCGATGAATATCCTGCGCGAATTCTTTTGGTTGAAGATCAGCCGCTAAACCAAAAGATCTCGTCAATGCTGTTGCAGCGTTTGGGATACGGGCAGGTGGAGATTGCCAACAATGGCCAGGAAGCCGTGGAGATGGTCAGTCAACGTGGATATGAAATTGTCTTCATGGATCTTCAAATGCCTGTGATGGGTGGTGTCGATGCTACTCGCGAGATCCGTGGCAATTTCCTTTTGAAGAATCAGCCGGCCATCATCGCGATGACTGGCCACGCACTCACGGGTGTTCGGGAAAGCTGTAGGGAGGCAGGGATGAACGATTTCCTCACAAAGCCAGTGAGTCTTGACGACTTCCGTCGTGTGCTGCCGAAGTGTCTGGCAAGCGATAGCGCGTTGCAGCCGATGTCCTTATAGGCAGGGGATCGGGTTGTCGTTCGGCCTGCGTCTGGAGCCTCTGGTTTGGTCTTGCCAACGATAAGGAATCTGAGTGAGCGCGCGGTGGGATTGGCCCCGAAAATCACGGGAACAGTGCGGGTTTCATTGGCAGACAGGGGACTATTGCCGCCGTCTGCGGGTATTTAACGATCGGTCGCTCAAGGGGAGCGAGTAACTATTCGCCGTCTGCCCACTCGCAGATCTTGAAGGAGCGGGCGTCGGCACCGTCTTCATTTCGTTTGCTCCGAGCTGAAGAAGGGGCTGTTCGGAGAATTTTATCACGGTTTAAATAAAAACCCGTTTCTTTTGAGGTTTGGCCAATGAATTTGCGTTTCCTTGGTTCTGAGCTCACACCACACCACAAGGGCGGGGGTGGGTTCAGTCGTCGTGTGATGCAATGGCGACGTATTGACTTTCCAGTTTGTAAATTTTGAATGACTGCGTTGTCAGTTTCAGCTTCGCCTGTTGGGCGATGACAGGGGGCAGTGGCTGGTTTGGAAATTCGATCAAGTGCTGAACACCTAACTTGTGGGCAAAACGAAGGGTCCATGCGAAGGCATTCTCCTTCTGCGTCGGCTTTAGCAGCATTAGCGGCTTGCCATATCCATAGAACACTGAGCTGGCGACTTTCTGCTCACCCTTCAAGGGATTGAGCCGGACGATGCGCGATTCGATGATGCTGGCCATGACCCCGCGCTCAGGGATCCACCAGCCGCGGTCGTGCTCTGCAATGTATCCCAGAGGTGCCCCTTTGAGCAGTCGCTTCGCTGCGGCGAGATCTTCAGATTTCCAAGTCGTAGCGGTATTGGAAAGAATTGGCAACATGAGATCATGCGTCCCCATCAAAGCAGAGGCGGTGATGATTGCCAGACTGGCCGTTCGCAGACCTCTCTTGCTGTGTTTAAATAGACGGGCTGCACCCCAAATGCCGACTGGCATGACGAGAATGGCGTGAATGAAGAGTGTGACATGGTGTCTGTCTGTCATCTGCTGGAGCAAATGAAATGCGATGCAGGCGGAGGCAATGCTGACAAGCGCCATCCAGCCGAGGGTGCGTGCTTCCGGTGTTATGTCTTCGTCTCTGGCGATGATCAAATGTAAAATGCCCGGCAGCGAGAGCATGCTAATGCCCAAACTAATGAACGCATCAAGACTGCCGTGCAAAAGAATGCTGCTTATGGCTGCGGGACTAGTGACCAGTATCGAGGCACCCTCTCCTGCCATGCTCGCACCAAAGATGCGAACGGTAATGAACCATGCGCACGAGGGGACCGCAATGAGGGCGGCACCGGTTTTCCAGGTATTTTGATTTCGCAATAAAACTCCCATGACAAGGGTAGCCCCACCCGCGATGCCACACGCAGCAACGGTGTGTGGGGCGCTGACACAGGCACAAAAAAGCACTGTGATTGCAAGTAGGTGAAACCGATTGATCCAGGCGCTCAAGGCGGCCAGCAAGGCTACTGCCTCAAACTTGTAGGAGAAGTAGGCAGCAAGCGCAAATTTGCTGTGCTGCGTTGTGCCATAAGGCAAATGGGTGTTCAGCCAGGTTTGGAGATCCAAGCTCCTTAGCACCTGAGTCGCCAGAAGCGAGAGTGCCCCGATTAGCAGCATCGTGGAGGTCTTCCCCCGAACCAATGCGGCCGCAATTGCCGAGGTGCAGAGCAGCAAGAGGATATTCATCACGCTGCCAGTCACGTCCAACAGCGCAGAGATTGCGGGAATGCCGAATACATCTTTGACACCGATCGCTAGAAAGATGGCACCCCAGTGATACCAGAAGTCCTTGGTAATGCCGGCCTCCTGCGTTTGTGGGCCAAGTACTGCGCTCCACTGGTCCGCCACTCCAGCTTCTTGGATCGCGAGGACCTGTTGAGCATAGAAGCCTAGATCGGAGTGAACCTCACGCGTCGTTCCCTCGTGCAACGAGCGTTGGAGCGGTAGTTGAAACATTACGGTAACGGCGACCACTGAGCCTATCAGGGCAATGATGTCTGATCTTGTCCACCGATCCAATCTAGTGGCGGCAGTAGGCGATCCTGCCCGGCGTTGTTGCCGAAAAGACCAAAGCCTGAACCCGATTTGCACAATGGGAATCAATGCCAAGTAGTTCATTCGGTGCAGGACGATGGATGCGGTCGCGCTGGAGACGAAGAGCATCCCTGAGGCACCAATGAGGCCTGCCCGCAGCAGTTTATTCTGTGCTCCAAGGCTCTGTGGCAGTAACAGCCAGCCGCACGAAAAGATGATGGCGAGCGTTCCGAGAACGGCAGCGATCAGAATTGCATAGTTCGGTTCGAGTGAGGTTGAGAGATTCATTGGCTGAGGTGGGTAGTTGGCAGTTCAAAAATGCGGAGGCCTGAGAAGCTGGCCTTCTCCCGGAGGGTGGGGAGGACTTCTTGTGGAAGGGGCGATTTTCCGAATTCCACGATGAAGCGGATTCCGAGGCGTTGTGCTAGACGCAGACTCCAGACAGCGTCGGTCTCTCCAGGTAATCGGGGCACTAGATCAAATGGCCTTCCTACACCGTAGAAGCGAGCAGCATGGCTCTCTTGATCACGCTCACGGATTTCGTTGAGACGCACACAGCGGCTGTCCAGCAAACCTGCGAGCACCGCGTGCTGAGGGATCCACCAATTCCGATCACGCTCTGCAAAGTAACCCCAGGTGCTGCCCTTGAGTATCGCTCTCACCTTGGCTACGCTATCCACCGCGATTGGCAGCGGACTTTGCCATGCTTTGAGTCTCTGAATCTCGTAAACGCCAAAGGCTGAGACGAGACTGATCATTCCAATGCCGATCCAACGCTGGCGCATAGTGCCCTGCGCGATGGAATCGGCCAGACCCCAGACGCCGATGGGCACAATGAGAATCGCGTGTGCATACATCGTGAAGTGAGAGCGATCTCCGTCTGGCAGCAGTAAGTGGAAAGCCATGTAAGACCCGCAGAGTGCCGCTACCGCTAGCCAGGCCAGGAGCTGAGCGGGTGATCCGCGTTCGCGGCGGAGCAGGTGCCAGATGCCCGGCACCACCGGTAGGATCAAGATCAGTCCAATGCCCATATCGCGCAATCCGCGCCCCGCATTGTGCAGGAGTTCAATGGGACGAAGATCGATGAATTGAGTGGAGTCAGATTTTGGCATGTCCACCCCAAACAGATAATGGATTGCTGCCCACGCAGCGATCAGCGTCGTCACGATGACGGCAGCTACGGTGATCATGCGTTTCTGGCGAAGAACCAATCCCACCATGCCCACGCTACCTGCGGCCAGTCCACAACCCGCGACAGTGTGCGGTGCGCTCACTGCGGCGACGAATAGCATTGCCGCACTCAGAGCCAGTTGATTGCTGAGCCATGCGCTGATTGCTGCCAACACTAGGATGGCTTCGAATTTGTAGCTGAACTGATAGGCGACGCTGGGGTGAAAGTGTGGCATTGCCTCACCCTGCAACCACTTACCCAATGTGGCCGCTTCACTCATGGATGGAAACGTTACGGCGATGATCGCCAGCGCGCCGATCAGTAAGGACCAACGCACAGACAATCCAGAGATCTGGGACGTGATCCGTGCGGAAAGCAACGCAAGTAGCACATTTAGCACCGGGGCCACGACACCAATCAGCAAAAAGAGTGGGGATTGGCCAGTGTTCTTGAAGAGGCCTGCGACGAGCCAAATCGGCCCCCAGTGATACCACACATCCGTTGTCTCGCCAGCGGCCGGCGTGTCAGCGCCAAGCACTGCCGTCCAGACGGTTGCGACTTTTGCCTCTGGGAGCGCGCGTGCCATCTGCGCAAAATAACCGAGATCTTCATTTAAACCCTGAATATGGCCGTTTTGGATGGCAAATCCTGAGCTCGCATACGTGATCGTCAATACGAGCACACTGGCCACAAGCATTGCGATACCGTCGGACGGCTCCCATAGCGATCCCGATGGCGGAGTCGAAGCGGTGTCGAAGTTCAGTCGTCGCTTCCATAAGAGGACGGAGACGATTCCCAGCGCGCCGCAAATGATGCCCTGGTAGTTCACGCGTTCGAGGCCCTGGAATGAAAACACCGCCGCTGCAAAAGCCATGCCCGCCGCTGCCTGAACGGGCAACCAGCAATCACCCGAACGGCGTAGAGGCACCAGCAGGACACCCAGGCCGACGAAGGCTATTAGCAGTCCACTGGCAAGAGTAATGGCTAGCCAGGGTGGGAGTCCGAGATTGGGAGCTGGTAGAGTACTCAGAGGAATTGAAGACACGGAAAACAGAAAAGTTTGGATCCGTGTAATTTTATATTGAATTTATATTCATTACAAGTAATATCGATAAATATGCCAATTTCATCGTCTGTGGCACTCGGTGAGCGAGTCCAAATCTTCCATCCCGACCTCGTCAATCTTTATGGTTGCCGGATTGGCGATGATACGAAGATCGGCACTTTTGTCGAAATCCAGAAGGGCGCTGAGATTGGTGCACGCTGCAAGGTTTCTTCCCATTCGTTCATCTGTGAGGGCGTCACTTTGGAAGATGAAGTTTTCATCGGTCATGGGGTCATGTTCACCAACGACAAAGTCCCGCGTGCGACCGCCGACGGTGCCCTTCAGACGGAGGCGGACTGGTGTGTCATCCCGACGCGGGTTTGCCATGGCGCGTCGATTGGCAGCGGGGCAGCAATTTTATGCGGGGTCACCATCGGAGCAGGGGCGGTGATCGGTGCCGGTGCTGTCGTGACCCGTGATGTGCCGGCGCAGTCCACCGTAGCTGGCGTCCCCGCCCGACTTTTACGCCAATCCTAATTCTCCCGTTCCATGACTACCACCATCCTTACTCCTAGCGCAACAACGTCGGCTTCATTCCCGGCGTCGCGCCCTCGCCCGATCAATGTCGCTGTCATTGGCTGCGGCTATTGGGGGCCGAATTTGATCCGCAATTTTTCAACCACGCCAGGGGCCAATTTGATGGCCATCTGCGATTTACAGCCAGAGCGTCTTGCGAAGTTTAAGGCACAATACCCAACGGTGGAGACAACCTCCGATTACGCCGCATTGCTCGCGAATCCTGAATTGGATGCGGTGGCAATTGCCACTCCAGTCTCGACGCATTACCCATTGGCGAGGGCAGCGCTCGCCGCTGGGAAGCATGTCATGGTGGAAAAGCCCATGACTGCGACCGTCGCGGAGGGGCAGGAGCTCGTAGCCCTTGCCGAGGTCAATCAGCGCGTGCTGATGGTGGATCACACCTTTGCCTACACCAACGCAGTGCGGAAGATTCGCGATATGGTGGCCAGCAATCAACTGGGTGAGCTGCTCTACTACGATAGCGTGCGCATCAATCTCGGGCTCTTTCAGAGTGATGTGAACGTGCTTTGGGATCTAGCGGTACATGATCTAGCCATCATGGACTTCGCTCTTGGGCAGACTCCTGTGGCTGTCTCCGCTACGGGGCACGCCCACTTAAAGGGGCAACATGAGGACATCGCCTATCTCACCTGCTTCTTCGAGAGCAACCTCATCGCGCACCTTCACCTCAATTGGCTTTCGCCTGTGAAGATCCGCCGCACCATCATCGGTGGTGATCGCCAAATGCTTGTCTATGACGATCTCGAGCCTAGCGAGAAGCTCAAGGTCTATGATCGCGGTGCTAGCATCGAGGACCTTGGTGCTGAAAGCCTGCGCCGCCAAAAGATCGACTACCGGATGGGTGATATGCATGCTCCCTACATCACGCCGGGTGAGGCTCTTCAATGCAACACGGCCCACTTCATCGATTGCATCGAGCATGGCCGAACACCACTGACGGATGGACAGGCCGGACTCCGCGTGGTGCGAATCCTTGAGGCTGCAAGCGAGTCCATGAAGCGCCGTGGCGAACCCGTCTCTGTTTTCTAATCATGAATCTCCAAGGAAAAAAATACCTTGTCACGGGTGGTGCCGGTTTCATTGGATCCGAGCTCTGTCGTCAGCTCAAGGCAGCAGGCTCATCCGTTCATATCGTCGACAATCTGGCCAACGGGAAGCGCGAAAACGTCGCAGAAATCCTCACTGCGGATTGCCAGCTCCACGTCACCGACATTCGCGATCTCGAGCAGATGAAGGCGCTGTTGGTCGGTTGTGATGGGCTCTTCCATCTGGCCTGTCTCGGCGTACGCCACTCCATTCACTCCCCGATGGAAAACCACGACGTGAATGCCACCGCGACCTTAAATCTGCTGCGGCTGGCGCATGAACGTGGTGTCCCACGCTTCGTGTATGTATCCAGTTCGGAGGTTTATGGAACGGCGCAAAGTGTGCCTCAGCCAGAGGCGCATCCGACTTACCCGATGACGGTCTACGGTTCGGCAAAGCTCGCCGGGGAATGTTACACCCGTGCCTTTCATCGCACCTACGGCTACGCCACCGTGGTCATCCGCCCCTTCAACAGTTACGGTCCACGCAGCCACCATGAAGGTGATAGCGGCGAGGTCATCCCCAAGTTCCTCCTCCGCACCCTTGCGGGCAAGCCAATGGTCATCTTTGGCGATGGCAGTCAGACGCGGGACTTCACCTTCGTCAGTGACACAGCGCGAGGCATTCTCGAGGCGGGTCTCGCAGAGGCAACCATCGGCGAGACGATCAATATTGGCAGCGGCTTTGAGATCAGCATCCAAGCACTCGCTGAAGAAGTACGTCAGGTCACTGGGCGTGCCGATGCTGAGATCATCCATGAGGAAGATCGCCCCGGCGATGTGCTGCGCCTCTACGCAGATACCACCAAGGCCCAGCGGCTCATCGGCTTCGCTCCCCAGGTATCATTGCGGGAAGGACTGACCCAGCTCCTGTCTTGGTATCAAAGTCAGGGCCATTCGGCGGAAGAGTTGCTTCAAAACGAGGTTGTCAAAAATTGGGAGGTCAAGGCGTGATCAGCATGATCCCAGTCGCAAGACCCGTGATGGGGGAGGAAGAAGCTGCCGCGACCCGGCGCGCGATCCTCTCTGGTTGGGTGACGCAGGGGCCTGAAGTTGAGGCCTTTGAACGGGAGTGGGCCTCCTTCATTGGCGCACCCCACGCCTGTGCAGTATCAAATTGCACCACGGCACTGCATTTGGCGCTCCTCGTCGCAGGCGTCCAACCTGGGGATGAAGTCATCACTGTCAGTCACAGCTTCATTGCCACCGTCAACTCCGTGCGGAGTGCCAACGCGTTACCCATCATGGTGGATGTCGATCCCGCCACGTTCAATATCGATCCCCAGCGCGTTCTCGCTGCCATTACCCCGAAAACACGGGCGATCCTAGCGGTGCATCAGCTGGGGATGCCCTGTGACTTGGCAGCACTAAAAAACATCGCCGACGAGCATCAGCTCATTCTCATCGAAGAC
>CAZCAL010000134.1:0-1488 GCA_964496625.1 uncultured Verrucomicrobiaceae bacterium
CAGTGTCCTTGTTGAGCGCGCTCAGGAGGGTGACACTAAAGCCTTCGATGAACTCGTGCGTCGGTACACGCCCCGTCTTTATGCGCTAGTTTACAACATGACGTCCAACCGAGAAGATACGGCAGATTTGCTTCAGGACATCTTCGCCAAGGCTTATCGTTCGCTGAGGCGGTTCATGGGCAAGTCATCGTTTTACACCTGGATCTACGCCATCGGCGTGAACATGACTCTCAATTTCTTGAAGAAGCGCGGTCGATACTACAAGGTAAGTCTTGACGATGTAGATACAGGAATCGAGAACGATCCAGAGTTCATCAAAGTGACCACATCGAACAACGGCACGCTTCGTGATGTGAACATTCATGAGCTCCAAAAAAGATTGAACGAGGCCATGATGAAGCTGTCAGAAGACCACCGCACAGTGGTGACTTTATACGACATTCAAGGCTTACAACATTCAGAGATCAGCAAAATCTTAAACGTTTCAGAAGGCACAGTCAGATCCAGATTGTTTTACGCTCACCGCCAATTGCAAAGCTACTTGGAAGATTTCGTCAAATAGCCCTCCCCATCAGCCTATCGAAACCGAACAAACCCGCCCAGCATGAGTGACTTCGAAAAAATCCAAAACCTCATCCGCCTCAAGCGGCATGAAATGCCTGACGAGTCATTCACGGAGGACTTCCTGATAGCGTTCCATCAAAGGCAACGCCGTGACCTCCTTCAGGGCTCTGCCCGCAGCCTCCTGTGGGAGCGAGTCCGCACCTACTTTGAGGACTTCGTCTCCCCCAAATGGGCCTATGTAGGTGTCGGGGCCGCGGCCGCTGTCGCGCTTACATTTTGGGCAATCAAACCGAACGTTGGCACTACCTCCAGCGTCGCAGTGGTCCAGCCAATCGCGCAACTACCAACGCAGACTGAATCACCTCCAGCCAACGCCTCCACGTCAGTGGCCCCGACCTCAACACCCAAAGACCAGTTTGGCGTCGAGCTACCCTTCATAGGTTTCGCCCCTGAAGGCGTGGATATCGAGCCCCTTCTGATCAGTCGTCATTTCGCAGGCGGATATGGAGATGAGAGCATGCACGCCATGGCGAGTGACTCACTCGCCACTGATTTGATCTCCGTTCCCTTTGAAGTCGGCCCAGATTCAATAGCCTCGGACGAATCGCGGTAACATTCCGGCTTAAACAGCGCGGTCACCCTACCCTAGGGGGGCCGTATGCAGCACGGAGAGTCCTGCTGGCAAGTTAGCCGATCAAACGCTGGATCGCGTAAGAGATGATGCCGGCAACGGGTATGGTAAAAATCCAGGCCCAAACGATGCGCTCCACCAGCCCCCAGCGGATGGAATTAAAGCGCTTCGCAGCGCCAACACCCATGATGGAAGTTGTGATCGTGTGAGTTGTCGAAACCGGCATCCCCAAGTGGCCCGTAATCACTAGAATTGTCGCCGCCGTTGTCTCAGCAGCAAATCCGTGAACTGGC
>CAZCAL010000134.1:1498-9607 GCA_964496625.1 uncultured Verrucomicrobiaceae bacterium
GGCTTCATTTTAACCATTTTGTGCCCCAGTGTTCTGATGATTCGCCAGCCGCCAGCCCATGTGCCTGCAGCCATGACCGTCGCACAGGTGATTTTCACCCAGGTAGGTACATTGGCTTCCGTCAATTTCAAAAAGGACAACCAGCCCGGCACACCATCCAATTCGCCAGCGGTTGTTGCGGAAACTAAAGTCAAAGTAATGACTCCCATCGTCTTTTGAGCATCGGCCAAGCCATGCCCATAGCCCATGCCGGCAGCACTTAGAATTTGCAGTTTCGAGAAGATGACATTGATCCAGTAAGGACGCCAATTGCGGATGATGAGGAAAATCAGCCCCATCATCAAGAAGCCAATCACCAAACCCAAAATGGGGGATGTGATCATTGGCACCACCACTTTATGATAAATGCCATCCAGCACGACCTTATGCGTTTTTGGATCGACCTTTTCGTACGACCACTTCATCACGCTCCAATCCCCATGAGCCGCGGCCAACGTAGCGCCACAAAGTCCACCCACCAGCGCGTGGCTTGAACTTGATGGTAATCCCAGCCACCACGTGAATAGATTCCAAACGATGCCTCCCAGCATGGCCGAAAGGATGACCGTCGTCGTCACATGCGCACCGTCAACGATCCCAGAACTGATGGTTTTGGCGACCGCCTGTCCAAAAAAGGCACCCAGCAGATTGAAACCGGCCGCGAGAGCGAGCGCTTGCCGCGGAGTCAATACCTTGGTGGACACGACCGTTGCGATTGCATTTGCCGCATCGTGAAAACCATTGATGTATTCGAAGGCTAGGACCACCAGCAGGACTAGCAGCAAGAAAAGCAGGGATGTTGTCATGAGCGCAGTTTCCAGATCAGGCTCAGGAGTATTTTAGCACTACTTGGGAGACCGCATTGCCAGCGTCCCGACAACGGTCGATGACTTTTTCCATTAGTTCATAAAGGTCTTTCAGCATGATCATCCGCACAGGTTCATAAGAGCCTGAGTAGAGGTCGCCCAGTAGCTCAAGCATGAGCTTGTCCCCTTCGCCCTCAATGTGCTGTAGCTTGCTGTTGTGATCCTTGATCAGTTCCAGGTGTAGCTTTTTCCGCAGCACCTTGATCATCACCTCCACCGTCCCGGCAGCCTGCGTCATCATCCCCAACTGGCGTGAAAAATTGATCCCATCGAGCTTCCCGCGGCAAATAATGACCCTCTCAGCGATTTTCTCCACGGTCTTGGGAATTTTATAGAGAGCGGTCGAAAGGGCCTCAATATCCTCCCTCTCCAACTCAGTCACAAAGGTACGGCACAACTGCTCGTTGATCTGCTCGGTGATCCGCTTGTCCTTGCGCCGTGCGGTCGCCAGTTCGTCCAGCGTTCGCTTCTCGGGTGACTCCGCCAAAAGCTTTTCCAAGGCCTCAATACTCGCCCGAGCTTCGGCGGCACTGGCCTCCAGCAGATCGTAGAAGACATCACTTTTGCCGAAGAGCTTTTGGAGGGAAATCATGTGTAGGTCGTTGCGGGGTGTTGACTGTGACAAAATCGTCACGGTTCAGCAACTTTTTAAGGTGGCCTAGACCATTGGTCAACTTTCTCTGATGAGATGCCTGCCGAATGCTTATGTTTTGGCATAGCGAAGGCAATCCGCGCACTCCCAACAAGCGCTTCAGCCCCAAAATGATGCTAACATTATTATTTTGATAATTTCTATATATATCGTATTATTTAACGAATGTCCCCCGCTTTGCCAACTCTGCCACCGCTGGCAGATCTCCCAATGCACACTCCCGCCGCTGAGGCCAATGCAGCGGGTGCGGGAAGTACTATGCCCGAGATAGCAGAGGCGCGACTAACACGCGAACAGCAGCAGAAATTTCTCGCTGAGGATCGCAATCAGACCTTACGCAACGCCGCCATCGCAGCGTGGATCATCATTCTGATGGTGCCGACCTGCACGATGCTGGACTATGCGGCCTATCCGGAACACTACTGGACCTTTCTGCTCTTGCGGATTTTGTGCGCCCTTTCGGGAATCCCGATCCTAGTCGCCCTCAAGCAGAACTGGGCCAAGGCCAACTATCGCATCTTCCCAGTAATTCTGCCTGTCATTCCCGCCATGTTCATCGGATTGATGATCTACATCAGTGGGGAGTCCCACTCCAGTTACTACGCCGGACTGACACTCTGTATTGTCGGCACATCCTTTGTCTTCCACTGGACCTACAAAGAACTGGCTTGGACACAGGGCATTGTGATCGCCATCTACTTAGCCGCTACGATCCCAAATCTGAAGCCAAATGGCGACATTCGTGTCCTGGGTCTGTTCGTGAACAACACGATCTTCATCGTGCTCAACTGCATCATTCTTTTTATCAGCAGCAAGCATCACTATGCGATCCGCATCAGGGAATTTGTGGGTCGCTGTCGAGTGGAGCAGCAAAACCAAGAAATCGCCCAACAAAACGGGGAACTGACCGAAACACTGACCCGCCTCAGGGACACAGAAGCCCAACTAGATCACAGCGAAAAACTCGCGTCGATTGGTCGCCTGACGGCCGGAATCATCCACGAGATCAACAATCCGCTGAACTACATGAAGTCCGCAATTTATTTGCTCAAAAAGCGAGCACACAAAGCCCCGAGTGAGTTCTCCAATTCGATCGAACAAATTGTCAATGACCTTGGCGAAGGCTTGGACCGAGTTGCGTCCATCGTCGCAGATCTTCGCACCTTTTCTCATCCGGAAAACCGTCCACTCGCGCCAACTCGCCTGTGCGATGCAGTGGTGAAGGCCAGCCGCTTTCTATTGAGCGAAGTCCAAGATCGGAACGCATCTCTTACCGTCGAAGTTCCTGACAGCCTCGTCATTTTGGCAGACGAAAACCATCTGATCCAAATCATTATCAACCTCGTTCAGAACAGCCTAGACGCACTCGAGGGGCACCCCTCGCCACAAGTGACTATTCGTGCCACTGAGGAGGACGGCTCGATCACATTGCGGATCAGAGATAACGGACAGGGCATCTCAGGAGCAAACATCAAAAAAATCTTCGACCCATTCTTCACAACGAAAGATGTCGGCAAAGGCATGGGCTTGGGGCTCAGCCTCTGCTACAGAATGGTTCAGCAAATGGGTGGATCCATTCAAGTCGACAGCCGCGAGGGCGAATTCACCCAATTTTCCATTTCGTTTGCTTCAGGCAATCATTCCCTTCTTCAGACGGCAGCATGATTGGCAAACGCCACAATCCCTATGCGGTTCTGTACGTGGACGACGAGCCCAATGCGCTGAAGTATTTCACTCAGTGCTTCGAGGATGAATTTGTCATCTACACGGCATCCAACGCTTGGGACGGCTACCAGATCCTCCAGCAGCATGCCGAGGACATTGGTGTCTTGATCACTGACCAACGAATGCCTGGAGAGAATGGCGTGGAACTATTGGAGAAGGCCCGAAAGCTAAATCCAAATCTTGTTCGCATCCTGGTGACGGCCTATGCAGAATACCAGACTGCCGTGGATGCCGTCAATGAAGGCAGAGCGTTTCGCTATCTCCACAAACCATGGGATCCCGAGGAACTTTCTGCTATCGTGCGGCATGGCCTGCAATATTACACGGCGCTGGTAGAGCGGGAGCAGCTCCTGTCGGAGAAGGCGGATGCCATTCGCCACATGATCATGGCGGATAAAGTGGCAGGTATGGGTATCCTCGCTGAAGGTCTCAATCATCACCTTCGCAACGCTCTCACAGTCATCCGCGCGTTCATTGACCTTTCCCCTCTAAAGTTGGTCGAGGAACTAAATGGTGCCCCGCCCAAAGACAAGAGCTTTTGGAAGGATTGGCAACACCAAGCTGTGCAACAGATGGAGCGTATTCAGATGCTTCTCGAACACTTATCCACGGCGACCCATGCCTCTTCGGTGATGCGTGCCGACACGGTAGACTTGGTTGAGATGCTAGTGGAGACTATCAATACCTTCAGCGATGCCCTCATCGACAAAGGCATCAACGTGGGTGCAGAGATCAATCCAGACTTACCGCCGATCATGGTCAATGAAGAGCGCTTTCGACAGCTCTGGCGCCTACTCTTTACCCAGAGCATCACTGATTTAGAGCGCGGAAATGATCTCCTGATCACAGCCTCCATTTCCCATGATGACCCGACGCGCCCCCAATTACTGGTGACCTGGCAGGACAATGCAGAGTGGGCTGGAGGAGACCGACCCGCAAACCTCTTCGACCCATTCTTTGTCCGCAGCCGCAAGCCAGATGACTTTGGAGTGAACATGATGGCCTGCTACGTCATCGTGCACCTTCATGGAGGCACCATCGAAGCACAGCCACTTCAAACCCGCGGCATGTGCCTTAGCATACGCATTCCTTTAGACCCATCCCAGACGACTCCTGCGTCTGGTGACTTCTTTCAGCGCTTGGTCGATCACGAAGCAAAGTGGCAGCAACGAGAAGAGCCCCTGAGTGCGTAGTGGCAACCCAGGGGCTACCTCGCCCCGCAGTTCACGCTCCCGTCAATTCCCAGCCAGCACGGTAGTTACGCTTTACCATTGCGTTGGCCAAATCATTGCCAGGGATGGTAAGTGCAGCGGCATCCCACTTGATCGTTTCATTGGGGAAGACGCTCGCTAGACAACCCAGCAGCACGGCCTCAGTCAACGGCGCTGCGTAGTCAAAATTGGCGCTCGGCTTATCCCCGCTGCCGCGCAGGCAGCAGTCAACGAATTCCTTCCAGTGATCACGCGGCTCAAGCTTCGGATAGGCGAACCCAGTGAACTTATCGCGAGGATAGAGCATCGGCGTGCTGCCATGCGCAGCCAAGAGGACCCCTTCGGTTCCGATATAGATGCTACCCTGACCCGGATATTTGTTGTCGATCATCGCCAAGACGTTTGCGGGCGGCTTGTTATCGCCATCATACCAAGTGACCTTCACCTCATCCCCAGCCGTATATTGAGTCCCTTTGAAGACATATTCAACCTGCCCATCAATCGCCCAATTGTCCTTGTTTGGGACCTTCCCCGATGATTTCACCGATAGAGGTGCAGCCAGATCCAATGCGCGGAACCAACCGCTGAACATGTGGCAACCCATGTCGCCCAGCGTTCCGGTGCCAAAGTCACGGCGCTTCCTCCAGTTGCTCGGATGATCGTAACCCTTGATGTAGGATCTCTCCGACGCTACGCCTAACCACAAGTCCCAATTCATTTCGGCAGGCACCGGATCACTCTGCGTTGGGCGGACCTCCATGTCTCCCCACTTTTTGTTCGAGAAGGTGTGGACTTCCTTCACCTTACCGATGGTGCCCTGCTGAATGATCGCCACGGCATGGCGCTCCGTAAATGCGGAGGAAATCTGGATTCCCATCTGCGTCATCACGCCTTTATCACGTGCCTTCAGCATCATTTGTCGGCACTCCCACAACGTCTGAGCCAGTGGCTTTTGCCCGTAGAGGTGCTTGCCCGCCTCCATGACACCAAGCCCCACGGATGCATGCATGTGATCCGGGATCGATACATTGGCGGAGTCAAAATGATCCTTTTCAGCCGCCAGCAGTTCTCGCCAATCCTGATAGGTTTTCACATTGGGCCACTTTTCCTTCACCCTGGCGAAGTTCCGCGTGTCGATATCACAGACGGCATAAAGCTCCCAATTCGGGTGGTTCGACATGGCATTCATGTCTGCCCAAGCCATCCCAGACCCTCCAAAGCTGACGTGACGCAGCTTGCCATTTGGTGAGGCGGCACGCATCCCACTGGTGACAAAGGGTGCAGCAAAAAGGGTGGAGGCGGTAGTGTGGAGAAAGCGGCGGCGTGTCAGTTGGCTCATGATTTCAGTGGTTAGAAGGATCTGATTGAGGAGAACATTACGTTGCGGGAGGCTCCGCTCTTTTCGACCAACTGAATCTTGCGTTGCAACCCACGATCGCAGCAGCCACTTTTCGGACATGTCTTCCATTGCTGACCGCCTCGAAACCATTCACGCTAAGATCGCAGCAGCCTGCGCAAAAAGCGGGCGAGATATCGCTAAGGTGGAACTGCTGGCAGTGTCCAAAACCTTCCCTCCCGAAGTTATTCGTGAAGCCGCAGACGCCGGGCAATCCTTGTTTGGCGAAAATCGCGTCCAGGAAGCCCTAGCCAAAATCCCCCAACTACCATCGCACCTCCGCTGGCATCTCATAGGCCCCCTTCAGTCAAACAAGGTGCGTAAAATCCTGCCGCACATCGAAGCCATCCACAGTGTCGGGAATTTGGAAATCGCCCAAGACATCAATCGCATCGCGGCGGAACTGGGACTTCGCCCTCAAGTTTATCTCGAAATCAATCTAGCTGAAGAGTCCACCAAGCACGGATTTACCATCAAAGATCTACCCGCCCAGATCGAGATACTATGGGCCCTTGATCGTTTAGAGATTCAAGGCCTGATGTGCATTCCACCCTTCGACCCAGAGCCAGAAAAATCACGCCGCTACTTCAGTCAACTCCGCGAATTGCGCGACCAGCTCGAAGGTGGAGCCAAAGGCACTTTGCCCGCTCTTTCGATGGGCATGAGCCACGACTACACCGTCGCCATCGAGGAAGGCGCTACCATTGTCCGCGTCGGCAGCGCTATTTTTGGCGGGCGTTGATCGTTTTTCATCTTCCACTCCATGCCAGACGCATCTCCGAAAACCTCGATCCAACTTCAGCCTGATGCCAAACTGGGCATCGTCATCCACTCCTACTGGAAGCGTTGGCACGGTAAGCACTCCAGCATTCACTATCCGCCATTTCGTGATGCCCTGGATGTTCTAGATCACGTTCAAACGCTGGGAGTTGCTGGATTGCAGACTCTCGTGCATGACTGGACACCTGAATTTGCCGTGAAAGTCCGCTCCACGATTGAGAGCTATGGCCTCTATCTCGAAGGGAGCCTATCGCTACCTACTGACAGTGCAGATGTGGGAAGGTTTGAACGTGACCTCCGCAACGCCCGAGAGGCTGGCGCAACAGTTTTCCGCTGTGCCATGGGTGGGCGCCGATATGAGCTCTACCATCACGCATCCGAATTCAAGCGCTACAAAGAGCAGTCCTGGCAGTCCATGCAATTGGCGGAGCCGATTGCACGCCGACTAGACGTGCGAATTGGCATCGAAAACCACAAGGACTTCCAAGCAGCAGAACTTGCGGAGATGCTCCTCAAACTTGGTAGCCCGCACATCGGATCGTGCATTGATACCGGCAATAGCATCGCCCTGCTTGAGGACCCGCTAGAGGTCGTCAAAACGCTCGCACCTTTTGTCGTCACCACGCATATCAAGGACATGGCGGTGCAGGAATATGCCGATGGATTTTTGCTTTCAGAAGTGCCCCTGGGACAAGGTCGGCTGGACCTGCCTCAGATGCAGGAAATTTGCAAAAAGGTCAATCCATCAGTGACCTGGAATCTGGAGATGATCACCCGTGATCCGCTGGAGATTCCCTGCCTCACCCAAGGCTATTGGGCCACCTTCCCTGACCGTCCCGCCACAGATCTTGCTCGCACCCTCGCCTGGGTGCGGGCGGGGATCGCTCCATCGCTGCCGCACGTCAACGACAAGACGACCGAAGACACACTGGCTTTTGAAGAGGCAAATATCGTCGCCTGCATGAAGGCCTGGGGAAGCTTGAAGAAGACAGACCCAGCTACCGAAGCCGAGCAGTGACATCGCGCATTGGGCATAGCCCAAGAAGTTCGATCTCCACCGCGTGCTTCTTCTCCGGCTGGATCTCCACCACAGAGACACTGCCGTAGTCGATATTAAAATGCGCCATCCGTCGCAGCGGCATATCGAGTAATAGTGCGAGAATCACGCGAATGATGCCTCCGTGGCAGTAAATCGCCGCAGACTTGTGTGGCGTATCATGGAGGATCTTGTTGAGCGCAGGTAAGACTCGGCTCACCAGTTCCTCGCCCGTTTCACCATTCGGGATGCCGCCGCCGTCAATAATCTCCAGCCAGTCAAATGCACTGACGCCAAACTGCTCCTGCACACCTTCCCAGCGATATCCTGTCCAGTCGCCAAAATCGACCTCACGTAGACCAGGGATGATGACCGCGCTCGAGTCCCGTTGTGCCAGCAAGGGT
>CAZCAL010000134.1:9617-10287 GCA_964496625.1 uncultured Verrucomicrobiaceae bacterium
GGCGTAAATCGCATCAAGATCCACGTCCTTTAGCCAATCAGCCACAGCAACCGCCTGTTGGTGTCCCAGTGGAGACAACCCCATATCGATACGACAACCACCAAAGACCTTGTGGTAACGTTCCTCCACCTCTCCGTGACGAATGAGATAGAGTTGGGTGGGATGGTCTGGAAGATGAGGTTTCACCTTTTAGCCTATGCCTCTGACCTCCCCTGTTCGCAAGCAATCAGTCCGTGAGCACGTCTCGCAAAATTTCCGCGTCGCTCAGCGCAGGGATCACGGGACTGCGATACTTTGCACGAAATGCATCCAAAATGATCTGCGCGATCTTTGCCTGCGCCGGTGTGTTGGGGTGGAATCCATCGCCGCTGAAGAGATACACAGGTCGCGCATCTGCATCCGCCGCATTCACAAATTCCACGCCTCCCAACGTTAGCGTCCCTGAGATCAAGGATTTCGTGAAATCATAAACCCCAGAGGCAAACCCTATCTTCTTGCTTCGCGCAAAACTGGCGAGTTGAGAATTCAGACTGTCCAGAGCTGCCGTCACACGTCCCGTCTTCACCGGATCGGTCGGGAACCCAGCCTTCACATCTGGCGTACAACCCACATGAGGGACCGCAACCAAAACGATCGGCACAGACGACCGCACTCCGCGCACGTAGTTTAC
>CAZCAL010000135.1:0-10241 GCA_964496625.1 uncultured Verrucomicrobiaceae bacterium
CAGCGTTATTCGATCAAGACCCAGACATCGCTTCACTGCGCGATGATCCGTCTTTTCCCGCACTGAAGTCGATCGTGCAGATGAATCAACGCAACAACGCGACGAGGCCGCCACCTCCTCCTCTTTCGCCATCGGCGGTGCCTCCGGCTCCGGCACAGCCCGCGACCGGGCAACAGATGCAATTGCCCATGCCCCAAACCAATTCTCCCACGCCTTTGCCAGCCGCAGTTCCTGCCGCTGCGGCTGGTGGTGGATCGAAGGTGGGCGCGAAGGTGCAGGGCCTCTGGCGCGGCCAGTGGTGGCCCGCGACCGTTACTGCCGAGAAGGACGGGCAATACTTTGTCCGCTACGATGGCGGCTCCGCATCCACGGATGAGTGGCTGGCCCCTGACCAGATCGCGTTCCCCGAGCCCGATGGATTGCCTGGACCTGGCAGTCAGGTGAAGGTGGAGTGGAACGGCTCTTGGTATGATGCCCGCGTCCAACAGCGCGAGGGCAACAAGTGGTGGGTGAACTACTATGGCTATCCCGAAAGCAGCAATGAATGGGTGCCGCTGGCGCGCATGAAGAACAAGGACGGAAGCGCGATCCAAGGCAATGCGAGTGCTGCGCCCGCGATGGCCGCAGCGCCCGCCGCCGAGCCGCGCATTCCTGCGCCCCCTGCCGTGCAACCTGCAACTGCCCCACCAGCCACCGGCGGCGGATTGGACTGGGTTTACATCGAAACGAAGGTGCTGCCAGCGAACCTTGGTGGCACCACTTTCATGGGCTACCGGCTCATGCCCAATGGCATCGTTACACGCGGCGGCGTGCAAATGGACAAGAGTGCGAGCCCGTCATTCGACTATGCAGCGAGCGCGGCGTCCGATCCGCATTACGTCGGCCACTACTCACAGCAGGGTGGCGAGATGGTGTTCACGTTTGAGGGCGGAACGGTGCGCAAGTTCAAGATCCAGGAGGCATCGCCCGCGCCGAAACTGCTGCCTCTGGTGCGCGCGGGAAAGTTGCCACAGGGCCATGGTTTGAGCGGCAAATACCACACGCAGAAAGGTTACATGGGCAGCGCGATGGGGGCCATGCTGACGGCGGCGATTCGTTTTGAACCGGACGGCACCTTCGCACTCACAAAGCGCGCCACAAGCGTCGCGGGCTCCACGGGCGGTGCCTTCTCGCAGTCCACGGAAGGCGGTCAGGAAATCCTGGGCACCTACACCGTGCAAGACTGGGTGCTGACCTACACGCTCGGCGGCGAGAGCACGAGCGTCATCGCCTACACCTACGATCTCGATTCCACCGGCTCCACGCCCTCCGTCATCGGCTTCACTGGCTACACCTTCAACCGCTCCAAGTAATTTCCTCCCACTATGAAACACCTCCTTGCTGTCTCATTGCTCGCGCTCCTCCCGCCGTCGTTGTACGCACAGGCTGCGCATGGTTTTCAGCCCGGCCAGACGATCTCCTGGCAGGATCGCATCTCGGGCAAATGGCAGTCAGGGACCTACATCGGCGCGACTCCCGGCGATAGGCAGCCGATCATTCAGCAGCGCCCTGGTGAGCCTGGATCGCAAACTGCTTACGAGTGGGACAAGATCAGCAAGACACCGCCGCCAGCGCCCGGTGCCGCTCCAGCGGCAGGTGGCAAAGGCATGAAGCCGGGGCAAAAAATTCGCTGGCGCGATCGCATCACCGGTCAGTGGCAGGAAGGCGAGTTCGTGGGTGAAACTCCTGGAGGCAAGCAGCCCATCATCTTGCAGCGCCCGGGGGAAATCGGCTCGCAGACCGCAGCCGACTGGGACGATGTGCAGGATGGGAACGCCGCAGCCCCCGCCAATGCACCTGCGATTCCGCCTTTCCCGCTGCCGATGAATCCAAACGCGCCGCAACCTCAGGCGAACATTCCACCGCTGCCATTGCCAGCGAACAACAACACTCCCCCGCAACCGCAGGGCAACAACGTTACTCCGCCTGGAGCCAATGGGCCGCCTTTGACGGAGAACGATATCAAGGATTGGCTTGCGCAGAAACTTCCGGGGAATCCGTTCGATGATCCTGAGCACATGAGGCAGGTTCATCAGGAACTAGGTGAACTGGTGAAACAGCGCGGCACGACGTTCACCGATCTCAAAAAGCTGGATGCACTTTACCCCGAGGGCTTGTTGAATCACTTTGGGTTGACCTCGACAGCCACCGGCCCGCTAACGCACAACTATGGTCCTCCGAACACGAAGGAACAACTCTTCGGCAAATGGGAGACGAACAAGATTGGCCTGCCCACCCATGCAGTGGAAGGGGAGTATTATGTAACCACCTTCGAGATGAGCGCGTCAAAGACTGGCAACGTGACCATCAATCCCGACCATACCTTTGTATGGGAAACGATCGGTCAGCCTACAATGCGCGGCACTTGGCGCGATGCTACTCACGATGAGATGGCGGACCAAGGCGGTGCAGGCGTCATCCTCCAGAATGCCAAGAACGGAGTGGATTGGGTGGCTTTCAAATATCGCGCGGGCACCAAGGAAGAATGGCTCGGCCTCGCCGAGGTGAACCGCCGCTCCGTCCGTGAATCGGCGGCTCGAATCCAGTGAGTTCGGCCCGACGTAGGGGGCAATGAACTTTTTCTGCTGCCGCCTGAAACAACTGCCAGCCCGCCGGTAATCCATCTCGTAAGCACCTCATTTTGGCCATGCAAAAATACCTCGCACTCCTCCTCATCGCTCTCACGTCGTCCGTTCGAGCCGTTGATACCACACCGCCGACGCTGAACATCACGCACACCTGGATTGAGAAGGCGGGCACACGCGCGAACTTCAAGATGCTGCTGGATCCTGCGGACGAAACGGGGTTGCTGCCATTGACCTTCGGTACGCCCATTCCCAGCAACAACACCATCTGGTTCCGGTCGGCGCTCAACAATCCCAATGCGAATCTCTCGTCGCTCGCGTGGAACTGGTGGCCCTGGCAGCGCGGAGTGCCATTTGAGATTGGCTTTACCTGCAAATCTTGTGTTATCGAAATTCAGGCGCGCGATGCTGCGGGGAATGTCTCATCGGTGCAGCGGCGGGTGTTTCAGTCGCCCTTCCCATACTCTTCCGGGCCGGACACAGATGTAAAGCTGGGCGATCCCACGGCAGTGGGCTCGACGGCCTTAGATTGCCGTGGGTTGTTTGGTGGGAGTTTGGATGGGCAGGGATTTGCCGATGTGCTGCAAGTGGATCGCACAACCGGGGTGGTGACGGCGAAGCGCCAAATCGCACCGTTTCCGCTCTCCGATGAAGCGGTGATCACGGTCAGCGCGAACACTATTGAGGACAGTGCGGCGGCAGACTATGACAAGGATGGGCGGCTCGATTTGGCGATGATCGTCAGCGGTGCATTGCGTTTGTGGCACAACGACGGGCTCAATGGCAGTAACCAACTCGTGTTTACTGAGGTGACGATCAATCCCGGCGCATGGAGCGGCACGACGCTGAGCACCATCAACGGCGTGGTCTTTGGTGACATCACGGGTGAGGGAAAACCAGAGATCATTCTCTCCGGCGTAAACGGGGGCGGCGAGACAATCATCGGCTGGCTCGATAACAATAGCCAGTTCACCTTTCTCTCCGGCAACAAGTGTCCCGCGCCTGCGGCGTCGAGCGCGGGCCGCGTGGCAATCGGCGATGTCACGGGCGATGGCTTCGCGGACGTGGTGATGATCGATCCAGGGCAAATGGGCGTCCTGGTTTTTCAAAATGACGGTTCGGGCATCTTGATGGGAGAGGATCGGGTGAATGTCGCGGATCGGCCCCTCGCCACGCAGACCGGCGGCAATTTCGGTGCACTCGTTCCCAGGTCCCTCGCCGTGGGGGATGTCACCGGTGATGGTCGCGCAGATGCGGTCGTCATGGTGAACTGGTTGGGGAGCACCAATGTGAACGATTCCAACGACGTCCGCACCCTTCAGTTCTGGCAGTTGCTCGACAGCCGCGGGCGCGTGCCCTTTCACGCCAGCGGCACGATGTTGCTGGGCCAGAGCCCCGCTTCTGACTTTATCGTTGCGAGCGAATCTGCCCGGCTGGATCTGGCTGCCCCGCCGCTTGTTAGCGGCAACACGGTCAGTCAAGGTGCGCCAGCGAGCTTGTGGAAGTTCCTCGGTGGCGATCCAAGTAATCCAACAAACTGGCAAAGCAATGATCTGGACGTTTCTCCGGACGTGTTGTTGCAGGATCTTAACCGCGACCGTTTCCCTGAGGTCGTGCTTACCAGCCAGTTTGAGCCCGGCACGGGCGATGCGGGCGGGGTGCGTGCGTATCAAGTCAGGTCCACCTTGAATGCGACGAACGAACTCATGAGTTTTGAGCTGCAAGAAGCCGCCGTGCCCACGAACACGCTAAACCCTCACCGCCTTGCTGCCGCGCGCTTTGCGTGGAACAAAGCTAGCAGTATCCTCGTCGCGCACAATGATACACCAGGCCTTGTGTGGGTCTTCAATAATGGCAGCGAAACGAGCAGCACTGCACCGGTAGCCATCATTGGCGCGGCCAGCGTGGACACGGATCCCGATGGCACGGACGGGCCAAATGGCATCCCCGTGTACACCGCCTTTCCGAACTCCCTCATCACTTACACTCTAACGGTCATCAATAATACGCCAAATCCGCTGACGAACGCCGTCATTGATTCGCTGTTGCCCGCAGCCGTGACGGCGGAGGATCTGGGGGGAGGCACAATCGTCGCATCGCGCACCTCAAATTACGTGCGCTGGACCGAGACCGTGCCGGCCAACACTGCGATCACCAAGCAGTTCACCGCACGTGTGAGAGCCACGGCGATTGTCGGTTCGAAAATCCAGCCGAAGAACAACATCAAGTTCGGCACGACAAATGTGTCGTCCCTTATGCCGTTGGTCACACTGGACGAACCCATCACCTTTGCCCTCCTCAGCGTGAACTCTGATACCGATCCCACCGGGGCCATTGTGCACTTCGGGGAAAACATCACCTACCGCGTGCGTCTCACCAATCGCGGTGCCTCGTCAATTAACAACACCTTGGTCACAATGAATTTCCCAGCAGGCACGAAGTTCGATGGCCCAGTGACACCCGTGCCCGGCACGACGCAGGTGGTCACAAGCTCGCGGATCACCATCACGGTGCTCAGCGTCACGCCGGGAGGTTATCAGGACCTCTTCTTTAATCTTGAAGCCAAGGGCGCGGACAATGCCGTCATTAGCAACAGCACGATCACCGCACAGCGTCCCAGCGGTTCAAAGCGCACACTGCCTGCGATCAAGACGATCATCAAACCCGCCATTGATGTCGAATGGTATAGTGTTTACTCCGATTCGAGCCCCACCCAGCCCAACCCTCCCGCCCCACCTCTTCCTGAGCCACTGAAGGGCACAAGGGTCCACTTCGGTGAGATCATTCGCTATCGCCCAAAACTGATCAATCGCAGCAGCATCGTGCAGACAAATGTGAAGCTGACGATCCCGGTGCCGACGAATTGCATCTTTGATGGCCCGGTGAGCGCGATTCCGGGCATGACTTACACGACGCCCTCCAACAAGAGTATCATCTACACGATCGCGAGCATCCCAGGCAGCACCTACAACCCCGACGGCACCCTAAATACACTCTCATTCAATACCGATGCGCGGCTGGATGTGGAGGAACGCTTTGATTTGGATACCAACACGAGGCTCGACGACCTCGCCATCGTTCAGAACAAAGTGACGGTGCAAGTGCCGACTCGCTCGATCGTGACAGCGCCATCCTACACCCTTACCTGTGAGCGATCGCTGGAACTTACAATCCGCACCGATCCTTCCGACCTGGCGAACGTGAACCCCGGCGGCGTCATCACCTACGAATTGCAGGCCCATAACTGGGGGGCGAGCAAGGTAACCAGCGCCAAGGTGGTGAATGCCATTCCAGACGGCACTCTTCTTATCAGTGCCCAGCAGGATGATGGCACGGGCACCGCAGCGGGGCCGGGACCCGACATGATCACGGGCACCAGCGACGACATTCCCTTCCGCAGCGGCAATTTCCTGGGCAACGACCAGAACACGCTCGCGATGAATGAGTTCACCAATCCTGCCTTCTTTCATCCCGACAATATCCTGAACCTGTTGCAGTGGAACCTCGGTCAGGTCGATTCGGGAATGATCAAAACCATGCGATACAAGGTGATGGTCGCCACCGATCTGGATTCGGCCTATTTCAAAAAGGGCGTGCCGGTGGCTATCAACATGCTAAACCTGCTCTACAACTTCGCGGGCACCGCTGGCAGCGGAAAGCGTGTCTTCTCCTACCTGCCGTATAGCAATACCTACGCCCAACGGCCGAACCCAGACCCTTACGATCTGCTCCCCGATGTGGGCAATGCGCCTGCCCATGCCGTGTCTTTGAATACCAGCGCGCCGCTGCCCAAACCGAAGCTGCAGATCGTGAAACACGTTGTGGGTCCCCGCAATGAATCCCTGCCTGCGAAGTATGAGCGCCTGCCGACGGATCAGGCCACGGCGGACATCACCGGAACTGCCGTGAAGAAGAACGACTGGATTTTCTACGTCGAGAATGACAGCACAGTGCCCAATGACGCGATCTGCAACTACACGCTCCACTACTTCAACACGGGTGGCGCTACCGCGACCAACGTGCGCGTGAAAGATGTAATCCCCACCGGCATGACGTTTGTTGGCTTTGTGGCCAAAGATCAGGTGCTCGTGCCCAGCTTCGCGTATTCGCACTTCTACGATGCAGCCGGGAAAGAACTCGACATGGGCGTGCCCGCGAACGTCACGAAAGTGCGGAGCTTTGATTTCTACGGCGGCGACCTCTCGGTAAATGAGTCGCATGCGTTGACGTACCAGTGCGTGGCTCTAGACTCAAAGCTACCGGGCTCCATCATTACCAGCACGCGAGGGGGCAAGGGCCTCACGCAGGGCCTGGACTACAACGCGATCCCTGGCTACCAGCTAAGCGCCAACGAGTTGCATTTCCCCGTCGATGGCAGCCCCGACGCCGTGCACGTGCAGATCACGGCCAAGGCAAGCTTCCATCTCTTGATCAAGGATGGCTGGAAGAGCGGGCATGGCATGGCCGCCGCATCTGCCGCGCCCGCACCTGCCGCAGCACCGGGCACCGACTCCGTGTTGCCTGTGCAGACCGTCAGCGAAGATGACGAAGACAGCATCACCGTCTCCATGCCCTACGACGTGCGTGGCGATGCCGGTGCCGCGCCGCTGCCACCGCTGGAGAACATGAAGATGACCTTCCTCCTGCCCAAGGGCTACAAGACGGACGATGCCTTCGTCAACAGCGTGGACAACGTGAAGCTCAAGACCTTGAACGCCAGCGCCACGGTCGAAGGCAGCGGCTATGTCAGCGCCATCCGGCAGGCAGATGGCAGGATCAAGATCAGCTTCCCGCTCGATGGCGTGCCCTTTGCTTGGCCCACCGCGCACATCATCTACGATCCGCAGTACAAGGGCGCGCTGTTCAAAGACGGCTACACTCTGAGCGGCGCGGACATTCAGGTGGATCTCACTGGCACCTACAGCGGAGGCAAGACCATCTCAGGCGTAAAGTCCTTTATCCATATCGACTCTCGCGCCGACGCAAGCAAGGACGGCAAAATTTTCATCGGGCGCTGCGCCCCCGTGTCCGTAAAGCGCGGCGAGACTTTCCGCTACACGATCTTTGCCGGAAACCTCACCGATCACTTCTACCTCGGTGGCGGGAGCATTACCATGACAGTGCCTAAAGGATGCGACTTCGTTTCCTGCTCGGACTACGTTTACAATTACGATCTTGGTCCAGGCCCCCTCGGACCCGACAGTTCGGATCACCGCGCCCAAGGCACTTACAACGCGAAGACACGCACCGTCACTTGGCCCATTAGAGGGATGAACAGTTGCGAGGGAGGGGTCGTCACCCTGACGGTGAAAGTGCAGGAGTCATTCACCGGCAACAGCATCGTGGACAAGTCCTGCATGATCAAAGTCGGCAATGCCATGCCAAAGTATCCAGGCCCATCCGCCGTGGTGGTGCGCGATGGTGACGTGGACGGCCAGCTCGCTGAGATTCTGCAGCGCCACTTGCAAGGCGTAAAATTCACGCACAACAGCGGCACAACCACGGAGATCAACAAGACCCTTCAACTCGATGCAAACACCTGCGGCATCAGCATTGGCGGCGCGGACGTGCTACAATTCCTCAATGGTGTAAATCTGATCCCGCTCCCCAATGACCGCGTGATGGTGATCGCACCTCCCAATTACGTCGTCGATGCTGCCGGGAGCGTCCTAGTGAATCGCGTGCTGATCAGTGAACCATCCCTGCGCATCTGCTGCGGCGATGCCAAAAGTGGCGGCGTATCACTGGTGAACATCTCAGGTTACACCGGCGTTACAGCAGCCAATCAGATCCTTACCGACCTTGGAGTTCCGGGACTGAACGTTCTCGCTTCCAAATCTGCCAACGTGCTCATCGGCGGCGGTAACAACCTCGTGCGCAGCGGCTCGGGCACGTTTCCGGGTGCAGGATTGGGCGGAGCCAATGCGCCTGTCATTTTGTTGCCAAATGGACAGGCGGTGCCCGTCGCCCAGGTCAAATTGGCGGGCGATGTCAAGCTCATCGGGCAGGACGGTGCCGGCATTGTGGCCGGCGGGGGCGGCAACGCAACGACCGGGCAAGGTGGACAAATCGGGGCCCCGGGCAACGGTCTCATCGGGCAGGACGGTGCCGGCGTAGTGGCCACCGATGGAGCGGGTGTCATCGGCCAGTCGGGTTCGGCGGTGCTCAGTCACAACGGCAACGCAATCCTCAATCAAGACAATGCAGGGCTTTTCTCCGACCAAGGTGCAGGCCTCGTCGGCCAGGACGGTGCGAGCTTCATTGGCACCGGCGTCGGCACCTTGACGAGCGTGAACACAGGCAGTGGCAAGTGAAGGGGCATGCCCTGCTTCGTGCGCTGCCGGCATCGTGAAATGGGATTGGGGTGGGGAGTGTGCCTTCAAAGCAAACTCCTCGGACTATTGGCAATCTGGCGGCAGCACAAGCTGCATCGATTTCGGTCCTCGTGAGATCGAACCTGTTGATGGTGGCAAGACGTGGATGCAAGATTCCGAGAGGGTCATCCGCACTGATGGCAGCAAGTTGTTGCGCTTAATTCACGGAACTTGGTGCCTCAAAAATCCGCAATCATCCCCGGTGGAAGCCGCCCAGTCCGCACCAGGGCTTTCCGCCGATCACGGTCTCGGATCGTGTTTGTGGGCGAGGATCTCCTCATACACCTCTTCAGGAACGATGTCGGTGTCGCCATGCTCCAGCACTATTAGTCGCTGATTGCTGGTCGCTTTGGGGGCGGACAGCAGTACGCGTTGATTGTCGTAAAAGACCCTTTGTGGCGCTAGAAAAAGCCACTCCTTCTTTTGTCGGGAGGATTGGTAGCTGAGCAATTCTAGCGAGCCCTGCTCAAGCGTGCCGGACTCAACAAGATCTTGCAAGGCCCTAGGATAGTAGCCGTTGTGACTGTCTGCATAGGCGGCACATGCCATGGATAAGTTTCCCCCTTTGCGGCGATTCGCATTGATCTCTGCGCTTTCCGTCAGACTCATCCAGATGTAGCCCACAAGGGCGAAGAGAGCGCCAATGATAAAAAGGAAGATCAGTCTGGCCTTCATCTCGGATCAAAGTGACACACCACGCTTCCAGGGCAGAAAATCATCCTGACCTAACGTCACTGCTTTTGGGATATATGTTCCATTGGCCGTCTGGAGCGCCAGCTCAAAAAGCTCAATCCCCATTTCAGTCACGGATTTTTCACCGCGGATGATAGGGCCGGCGTCGAAATCGATAATGTCTGCCATGCGGGTGGCCAATTCTGTGCTCGTAGCGACCTTTAATGTCGGACAGATGGGATTACCCGTTGGGGTGCCTAGACCGGTGGAGAAGACCATCAGGTTGCATCCGCCAGCGGCCAATGCGGTAGTGGATTCAACGTCGTTTCCAGGTGTACAATAAAGCGTTAGCCCACCCTGTTTGCGAATTGGTTCGCCGTAATCGAGCACATCGACGATGGGTGCGTCACCGCCCTTACGCGCAGCACCAGCCGACTTGATGGCGTCAGTGATGAGGCCGTCGCGAATGTTCCCTGGAGATGGATTCGCATCAAAACCAGAGCCGCAGGCCTTGGCGGCCCCTTCGTAAGCTCGCATCAGTTCAACAAAACGCTGCGCCAGTTCGTCGGAC
>CAZCAL010000136.1:0-10178 GCA_964496625.1 uncultured Verrucomicrobiaceae bacterium
GGCGGCGGGCAGAGATCATAGGCCCAGATTGAAATCTCGCAAGAGGCGAAAAGGGTGGAGTGACAGGTGCGCCAAAGTGTCCTTGAACCGGTAGATGCCGCTGCGGTCCAGTTATAGCCGACCTCTGTCATGCACCCTCTCGCCAAACCTCCGCCGTGATATCGGTTGCGGGGACTGGACAGGCGTGTTAGCAACGTGGCCCCCCCGGCCCCGTCTGTATGAAAGCCTATCAACTTGTCACCGCCATTGGTCCCGAACTGCAACAGCAGGTCATCAGCTACATGCAAACCGCACAACGCGCCGCCTACCGCGCCGTTGTCCAGACCCTCGCCTCCCAGAGGAAGCTCCGCCCGGTCTTTATCTTGGACAAAACGAAGGTCCAACAGGCCGCCTGGATGATTGACATGCTGCGCGTGAAGTCCAATGACACCATCGCTGAGCAGGTCCTCCAGATCTGGCTGCTCAAGGGCCAGCCGACCATGCTGACTACCTTCCTCGACGCTGCTGGCATCTCTCATGATGGCAAGGGTGAAGTCGAAGAACTGCCCGATGACATCCCCGCTGATAAGGCGGAGGCCGCCGTCGCCGCTCTTCTGAAAGAATTCCCCGTCAAGCAGGTAGCTCTCTACTTGCACATGTTCCAGATGCAGCGACCTGATGGCTGGGAGCACCTGACCACGGCCATCGCCGCCAATCCGGACCTGAAACTGGAGCCCGCCTAACCCCACCTTCTTCTCCCGCCGATGATCGCTAACCCGCCCTGTGTTTTGATCGTCGGCTGCGGGAGCATCGGCGAGCGCCACCTGCGCTGCTTCCAGTCCACAGGCGCTGCGGAGGTCGCCGCCTGCGATGCGAATGTCACACTGCTTGATCGGGTGGCGGAGACGTATGCAGTGCCCAAATTTGCCGATCTGGGTGATGCCCTGGCTGCCCGCAAGTGGGACGCGCTGGTGATCTGCACCCCTGCGCACACCCACCTGCCCATTGCCTTGCTTGGGTTGGAGCATGGCGCACACCTGCTCATCGAAAAGCCGCTCGCCGTCGATGCTGCTCTGGTGCCCCAGGTCAGAGAGGCGATTGCCAAATCGGATCGGGCCGTCGCCATCGCCTACGTTTACCATGCCATGCCTTGGATCGCCGCCATGCGCGATGCCCTGCATTCAGGGGATTTTGGCAGGCCCCTGCACGCCAGCTTCGTAGCTGGGCAGCACTTCCCCACCTTCCGCCCCGCCTATCGCGATATCTACTACGCCCGGCATGAATCCGGCGGCGGTGCCATCCAGGACGCGATCACCCACCTCGTCAACGCCATGGAGTGGATGCTGGGGCCCGTGACGCGGCTCTATGCAGACGCCCGTCATCAGGCCCTCGAGGGCGTCGAGGTGGAGGACACCGTCGTGATCTCGGCGCGGCACGGCGACGTGCTTGGCAGTTACACGATGAATCAATTCCAGGCACCGAATGAATCCACGCTGCAGATCCACTGCGAAAAAGGTTCCCTCTGCGCGCAGGGGCATCGCCAGCGGTTTGGGATGCAGCGCTACGGTGATCAGGACTGGCAATGGACCGAATTTGGCCCGCTGGAGCGCGATGCCGTCTTCATCGCCCAGGCGGAGGCGTTTCTCGCTGCCATGAAAGGGCTGCCCCACCCCCTCGCCACCTTTGAGGAGGCCGTGCAAACGCTGCACTTCAATCGCGCCGCGCTCGAATCCGCCCGCACTGGTCAGCCTGTCGATCTCGCATGAACTCAGACTCTGAAATCCGCCTTGCCATGCTGGGCATGATCGAGGGCAACGGCCACCCGTACTCCTGGTCCGCCATCATCAATGGCTACGATCCCGTAGAAATGGCCAAGTGCCCCTACGCCGCGATTCCCGCCTACCTCGGCCGCCAACCGCTTGCGACCATGCGTGTCCCCGGTGCCCGCGTCACCCACGTCTGGACGGATCTTCCCGAAGAGGCACCGCTCGTCGCCGCCGCCAGCCTCATCGCCAACGTCGTCGCCCAGCCAGAGGACGTGATCGGCCATGTCGATGCTGTCATCATCGCCACCGACGACGGCACGGATCACGTCCGGCGTGCCAGACCCTTCGTCGAGGCGGGGCTTCCGGTTTTTATCGACAAACCGATGGCCACCACCATCGACGAACTGCGCCAGTTTGTGCAATGGAAGGCCGCGGGCAAAGTTCTGCTTTCAACCAGCGGCATGCGTTACGCCCCCGCCATGCAATTGACGCCGGAGCAAAGCGCGCACCTTGGCGATCTGCGCTGGATCACCAGCTTCACCTGCAAGACCTGGGAGCGCTACGGCATCCACGCGCTAGAGGCCGTGGAGCCCCTCCTCGGTCCCGGCTACACTCAGGTGCAGACCCTGCATCAGGCCGACAGCGATGTCGTGCACATCTCCCATCGCAGCGGTGTGCAGACCACCCTGGGCGCGATCCATGATGCCTATGGCAGCTTTGGTGCCGTGCATCTTTATGGCACCAAGGGCCAATTGCCCCTGCACCTCACCGATACCTATTCCGCCTTCCGCGGGCAGCTCGTCGCCTTCATTGATTACCTCCGCACCGGCAACCCACCGCTGCCTTTTGATGAGACGGTTGAACTCATGGCCGTCATCATTGCCGGCATCCGCAGCCGCGAGCGCGGCGGTGCCGTCGTGACGGTGCAGGAGATCCTCAATGAAGTGAACTAAAGCCCGGTTACCGCAAAAATGAGGATGCTTCATCTAGTTCTGCCTTCCTGCGCGCTTGGGTTCGGAGGCATCATAGGGGCTCTGATCGGCGGTGGAATGATGCACACAATGATCGCAGACTTGTTGTGCCTTTGGATCGCGGCTCCGGCGTTGATCGTGCTGTCTTTCATGGTGATCGAGCGATTTCAGCATCGAGGTCAACCCTCGGCCACCAGCGGCTTGATGATGGGCTGTGCGGCGCTGGCCATGCTGGTGCTGGGCTTCACTGGCGGCGGAACGGCCGTGTTCCAGTATCGTGAGGCTGAGGTCAGACGATTTGTGAGTGAGGTGCTCCCTTTGTTGGATGCCCACAAGCAGAAGTCAGGCAGCTATCCGCAGAACCTTCGTGAAGTTACCGACAAAAGGCTGCCGTACTACCTGAGAGGACGGGGGCGATACAATTCAAATGGTGACACCTTCAGCTTCTACTACGAAAATCCCGACGCAATCATGGTGGGGTTGATGCTCACGGATTCCCACCGCGCCTGGCGCATAGCAGACTGAGCACTTTTCTCTCAAACGCCCGTTTCCCCCCCTTTCTAATCCCAGCTCACCGCAGCACCACCCAAGCAAGCACGAAGCACTCAGAACCAAGCCCTCCCATGAAACCCCGCTCCAGCCGCATCCTCCGCGAAGTCCGTTCCGGTCAAAAAGCCACCGTCCTCAAGCTCAACCTCATCGACCCGCGCATCGTTGAGCTAGCCGGGCTGGCCGGTGCCAGCGCCGTCTGGCTCTGCAATGAGCATGTCCCGAACGACTGGCTGAATCTTGAGCACCAGATCCGCGCGGCCAAGCTGCATGATATGGACACCATCGTGCGCGTCAGCAAAGGCAGCTACAGCGATTACATCAAGCCCTTCGAGGCAGACGCCACCGGCATCATGGTCCCGCACATCAGCAATGCGGACGAGGCACGCCAGGTCGTCGAGATGGTGCGCTGCCACCCGCTGGGGAAAAAGCCCATGGATGCAGGGAACATGGACGGCCTCTTCTGCCAGATCCCCCTCGCAGACTACGCCCAGCACTGCAATACAGAGCGCTTTATCATCCTCCAGATCGAGTCCCCAGAGGCCCTGGAAAACGTCGAAGAAATCGCCGCCGTGCCCGGCTTTGACATGCTGCTCTTCGGCGCAGGCGACTTCAGCCACCGCATTGGTAAGCTGGGTCAGGCCCTCGATCCCGAGGTCGTCGCCGCCCGCAAGCGCGTCGCCGCCGCCGCCATCGCCCATGGCAAGTATGTCGCCGTCGCCTCCCTCTTCGGCCAAAAAGAAGAACTCATTGCCGAAGGCACCCACATCTTCACCCTCGGTGCCGATGTCATCGCGCTCGGGGATGCCTTCCGCAATGCCGTGAAGGACTTCGTCGGCCACACGCCGGAGCCTGGAGTCGCTTCCATCTATCGCTAATCCATTCAGAACCATGACAGCACTTCAACGCTTCGATCTCAAAGGCCGGGTCATCCTCCTCACTGGCGGGGCAGGGCTTTATGGGCGTGGACTCGCCAGCGACCTCGCTGAAACCGGGGCTCGACTCATCATCGCCGCCCGCAGCCTGGAAAAGCTCCAGGCCGTCGAGGCCGAAGCGCGCGACCGGGGGCTAGATGTCACCGCCATGGAGCTCGATCAGGGCTCTGAGGCCTCCGTCATTGCGCTGCGGGATCGCATTACCAGGGAGTTCGGCGGCCTTGATGGCCTCGTGAACAACGCCGTCGCCCGTCCCATGAAGGGGGCCAATGGCAGTGTCGCGCAGTGGGAGGAGTCCATGCGGGTGAACGCCACTGGCATCATGCTCATGCACCGCCACTTTGGTTCCGCCATGGCCGCACGCGGTTCGGGCAGCATCGTCAATATCGGCAGCATTCAGGGGATGATAGGTCCCAGCTACGAGCTCTACACGGGCACCACCATGGGCGATATGCCGCCGGATTATTTCTTTCACAAGGGCGGCATGGTCAACCTCACCCGGTTTTACGCCGCCCTCTACGGCCCGCAGAGCGTGCGTGTGAACTGCCTGGCCCCCGGCGGCTTTTTCAACGACCAGCCAGAGCCCTTCCTCAGCCGCTATGCGGAACACACCATGCTCGGCCGCATGGCAGACCCCACAGACCTCGGCGGAGCCGTTATTTTTCTCCTCAGTGAGGCCTCCCGCTACATTACCGGCGTAAATTTACCTGTAGATGGTGGATACACATCAAAGTGAAAGACGTAACCATTTATCATGGTCACCAGAAATGAACGCTCCCTCCTGTCAGAATTTACCCGTATTCAGCGGGCAGAAGATGGCTGGAATTTTGAATATTGCGAGATCACATCCCCTGATCCCGCAGCTTCTGAGATAGTCTGGCGCACCGTCGCCAAGGTGGCATCCCCTGCGGACGCCAATCAGGTCCACAGGGCCCGCATCGCCCTCATCGAGCGCCCAGACCTCTTCCCCATCTGCGTCCGCTGTGGCAAGCGCACCTCCACCAGTTGGATCAATGAAGAAGGCGTCTGCCACACCTGCACCGCAGGTGATGCCTTAGCGGATTGAGCCTGCGCCGGCAGCGATTTCCCCATTGCCGCGTGGTAGCGCGGCCTGCACATGCACCCGCCGTTGGCACAGGTGCATGAGCGATTAGTGGGGGACAGTCTCGCAGCGGCGCGATCCTCTCTCGGAGAGAAGGGAGTACCGTGCTCATCCCTCTCCGAGGGATGGAACCGTGCCATCACCCCACCTGAATTTAGTGCCCGTGCTGGGGTGGAGGGAGTCAAATCGTAAGGTCTGCACCGGGCGAGTTTTTTGGGGTTAAAGGGGCGTAAATCGTTAAAAATGAGGCAATTCCGCAGGTCGAAGTGCCCGCGTGCGCCGTATAAATCGGCACCCCGACATGCCCAACGGACGGATTTTTGGCCCCCCTGGTGGGCGAGACACCCAGGCGCAACCCCAGTGCGGAGCCCGACGGTGAATTGGAGGCGAGGAGAGCCTGAATTGCGCCAACGGAACTCTTTCCTTGTCTTTTAGAGACGAATTCGCCTTAATTTAGCTTTGCCAAGCTTTCTATCACATTACTGTTATGAGCAAGCCCGGACAGTACACCGCGATGATCAGCGCTACGGCGTTCGATCTGCCAGTGCATCGCGAGAAAGTTCAAGAAGCTTGCTTGGGAGAAGAAGTCTTTCCATTGTGGATGAAACATCTTCCCCCCACCGATGCCCATGGGGTGCAGGTCTCGTTGGAGATGGTGGACAAGGCTGACATCTACATTGGCATCTATGCCTGGCGCTATGGCTGGGTTCCAGACTTCGACAACCCTGACAAAATCTCCATCACTGAGATGGAGTTCAATCGTGCGGTTGAACGCAAGTCGGAGGGCAAACTGAAAGAAATCCTGATCTTTGTGGTGCATGACGATCATCCGCCCGCGAGGGCATCGGACATCGAGATCGGCGACGAAGCCCAACGGAAGCTGAAAGCGTTTAAGGACCGTGCGTCGGCAGGGCGAGTACGTGGCGAGTTCGTATCCGCAGATGATCTTCGAGCCAAAGTCACCCAAGCCCTTTCGGCACTATTGAGGAGTGAGATGAGGAGTGCCCCCCAGACCAGTACTCCATGTGCCCCCGAATTCTATGCCGAGCCTCCCTATCTCGGTTCCCACAATTTTGTCGGCCGCAACGATGAGCTGCAAGCCCTGACTAATTGGGCCGGACGCGCTGATTCGACGAGCGTTCTCCTGTTCGAAGCCATCGGCGGCAACGGCAAGAGCATGCTCACTTGGGAATGGGCAAGTGACAAAGAAGGTAAATACGCGACTACCGCACGCCCCACTGATTCTCCGTGGGCCGGGCGTTTTTGGTATTCGTTCTATGAGCGCGGTGCTGTCATGGCCGACTTCTGCCAGCGGGCGCTGGCCTATATGACCAGCCGACCCCTGAACGAGTTCGCGAAACGGAAAACCGCCGAACTGAAGGAAGAACTTCTGGCCAAGCTCAAGGCGCGTCCCTGGCTGCTCATCCTCGATGGATTGGAGCGAGTGCTCGTCGCCTACCACCGTATCGACGCCGCCGAAGTCCCCGACGAGGAAGCAAATGCACCAAAAGACAGCATTGCAAACCGTAATCCGTGCGACGCCATCCGTGACGAGGACAACGATCTCCTACGTGCCTTCGCTGGCGCATCGCCGTCAAAGATCCTTGTGAGTTCCCGGCTCACCCCGCGCGTCCTTTTGAATCTTGCTGGTCAACCCATCCCAGGCGTGCGCCGCACCTTCCTCACGGGCCTTTGGCCACCCGGGGATGCAGAAAAACTGTTGTGCTCATGCGGTATCAAAGGGGACAGCACTGCCATCCAGAGTTACCTCCAGACGAATTGCGATAACCACCCGCTCGTAATCGGCATCCTCGGTGGTCTCATCGCTAACTATCTACCCGACCGGGGGAACTTCGACTCCTGGTCCACCGCCGAAGACGGCGGAGCCGCCCTTGATCTCGCTAGCTTGGATATCATCCAGCGCCGTAACCACATCCTCCGCGCCGCGTTCGACGCGCTGCCGCCTGCAAGCAAGCAACTCCTCTCCACCCTCGCTCTGCTCACCGACTCCGTGGATTACGAAATCCTCAAGGCATTCAATCCCCACATGCCACCGGAGATAGAGGCGGTGCCGACGCCCACGCCACCGGAAGATCAGCGGTATTGTTGGGTCGATCACAAGTACTTGGCTTGGGATGATATGTCCGACGAACAGAAAGCCGAAGTGCAAGAGCAATACGAATCTGACCTCGCACGCTGGAAGGACTATGAGAAGGCGGTGCATGCACGTTTGGCCTCGGCGGAATTTCGTGCTGCACAGAAAGAACTCCAAGTCACGGTCGCGGACCTGGAACAACGGGGCCTGCTGCAATGGGATGGCGTTAAGCGGAAATATAACCTTCACCCCGTGGTTCGCGGCGTCGCCGCAGGGGGAATGGATGTTGCGGACCGCGAGCATTACGGTCAACGCGTGGTCGATCACTTCTCTGCACAGCCTCACCGCCCCTATGCTGAAGCCGAGACGCTGGAAGATGTGCACAATGGCCTGCATGTCGTTCGCACGCTCATCAAGCTCGGTCGATTGGCACAAGCGGAACGAGTTTATTGTGGCGATTTGGAAAAGTCGCTGTTGTTCAATCTGGAAGCTTACGCGGAGACCTTATCGCTCCTGCGGCCCTTTTTTCCATTAGGGTGGAACGAATTGCCGAAGGATTTGTCAGTGAGGGATGGTTCCTATCTGGCCCATGCTGCTGCGATTGCATTGGATGCTTGCGGCGAACTGCAAGCGGGCCTAGCGGCGTTCGGAACCGTCTTGCAGGCAGATCTCACGACGCAAATAACGATCGACTCTGGAACGACTCTCCGGAGGGCATCCCTGAATCTACTTAACCAGAATCGGATCGCCCCTTCGCTACGCGTAAACGCCCTTGCCGTCGGGCTGTCGACCATTTTTCAACATCCCCAATCCATTTTTTTGAGTCGACTAATGCTTTTTGCGGCGCAGTCCAAGATAGGGCAATGGGCGGAGGCGACCACCACCTGGACAGCCCTCGATCCTATGGGCCGAGAATGGTCTCGAGTCGTGTATCGAGCAGGGAGAGCTGAACTGAATTATGCTCTATTTAGGTTCTGGGAGGGCACCTTGCGCGAGGATGATATCATCACGGCGGAGGCGTTGGCGGCAGTCGGCAAAGATCGTGGCATCATTCGCAGCCTACATCGCCTACGTGGCGATTGGAGGCGGGACCAATTCGAGTGGGCGCTTGCGGCGGAGAGTTATCAGGAAGCCGTCCGTTTGGCTCGCGAGCGCAGCCTCATCGATGCAGAAGCCGAGACCAGTCTCGCCCTCGCTAAGTTCCACCTCGGTCAACTGCCCAACCCAGTCGACGAAGCCGAGCGCCTCGCCAACCTGCGCAACCCTGGGCATCGCACAATCGCCCAACTCTGGTTTGCGATTGGCGACCGGGAGCAGGCAAAGCACCAAGCTCTCGCCGCCTACCGCTGGGCGTGGGCCGATGGCGAGCCGTATGTGAACCGCTACGAACTCACGAGGGCCACCGAACTGCTCGAGGGGATGAACGTCCCCGCGCCTGTGCTGCAGCCGTATGATCCGGCCAAGGAACAAACCTTCCCCTGGGAGGCCGAAGTGAGGGCGGCGATTGAGAAGCTGGGTGCGAAGAAAGAAGCGGAGAGGAAGAAGGCAAACGAGACATAGGTCAAGTCGGCGGGTGTAGTGCCGGGGGCTTTTTGAAGCCTTAGGGTTTCGGGGTGAGGGTGACTCTGCCGGACTGTTGGGGCATGCGGGAGGCAGGGATGGGGGGTGCGGAGAGTTCGCCGACGAGGGCGAATCCTTCGCCGTATTCCTGGGCCTGGAGGATGACGCCGTAGTAGGGCACGGTGCGGCTTTCGAACTTCACGGGGTTGGGGTCTTTCAGCACGCAGGAACCGGTGAAGAGTCCTGTCGCTGGATTGAGGCTGGTCAATCGGACGCCTGCGGGATTCCCGGTGGTGAGGCCTGCGAAGATGCCTTTGTGGGCGGTGGTGATGCGGAAGTCCTGCATCAGGTCTGCAAAGTAGTCCGCAGATTCGAGATCGCCGCCAGTGAAGGCGATGGTCGCATTCGTCCCGCCGGTGCCGGGGTCGGTGAGACCCAGGACGATGAGGCCCTTGTCGGGTGGGATGTATTCGCTGCCGCTGATGGGGAGGGCTGGGAACTCAAGTCCTGCGGCGTAGGTCCGGGTGGTTTGCGGCTGCTTTAGCCAGGAGAGGCTGCCGCCGACGATGCGCAGGGGGGAGGGGGCTACGGGCCCGAAGCCGGTGGCGGTGCCCATGAGGGAACCTTTGCCTTTGTAGAGGGAGAGATACATGGGCAGGCCGTCGTCCTGCCAGAAGTAGCTGGACCCGGTGAAGGCGGTGCCGTCTGCGAGCTTGCCCGCCCAGGTGGCCCGACCAGTGGTGAGGGCCTTGATGGTGAAGTAGCCGGTGCCCTGTGGGAGGAGGGGATCGACGCTTGGTTGCTGGATGGCGGCGGTGTAGTATCCGGCAAAGTCTGTGGCGGTGATGGCCTTGCTCCAAGGATGGCGGGCACCGTTGAGAGGCACGGGCAGGGCACCGGGCGCTACCAGCATGACGCTCCCGCTGAGGATGCCGTCGCCAGCGGTGTCGGTGATGGTCAAATCGACCAAGACGGAGGGCAGGCCGCGCCGTGCGATGGTGAGCTGGGCGGTGGAATCCCCGACCAGTGGGACGTCGAGCTGACCCTTCAGGCGGAGGGTGGCGTTGTCTAATTTGAGCGTGCCAGAGAGGGCACCGGTGCTGCTGGAGGTGAGGTTAAGGAGGCCGCCCATCGTGTCATTCAGGCCTGCGTCGCGATCCACCAAGGCGGTGAAGCTGCCCTTGGCGACATCTGGCATGTCGTCGATGTGGATGCTGAATG
>CAZCAL010000137.1:0-7955 GCA_964496625.1 uncultured Verrucomicrobiaceae bacterium
CGTTGGCGCTTAAAGTCAATCAACCGATAGCGACGATCATGACCACCACCCATGTGACGGCAAGTGATTCGCCCGGTGTTGTTACGCCCACCACTGCGACGTAGCGCGACGGTGAGTGCTTTTTCCGGTGTGTCCTTGGTCACCTCGTCAAAGGTGGACCATTGCTTGTAGCGGTTGGACGGTGTGTTGGGTTTGAATGTTTTCAGCGCCATGGCGGTCGCGGGGCTAGACTTTTAAAAGCCGGTTCGTGGGATTAAACGAGATCGATCTTTTCGCCGCTTTTCAGGCGGACAAAAGCTTTCTTCCAATGATTGGTGCGTCCGAAGTCGGCGCGCCGTTCGCGCTTCTTCTTACCGAAGAAGTTTGCGGTGCGCACTGCTTCGACCTTCTTGCCGAAGATCTTCTCCACGGCCTGCTGGATTTCCAGCTTGTTGGCCTTGGGATCGACAACGAAAGTGTATTCGTTGTTTGTCTCTGTGAGGCGTGTTGCCTTTTCACTGAGACGGATAGTTTTGATCACTGAATAAAGATCCTTCATGTTTAGGCAGTCCTCCGGGCTAGTGTTTCAATGGCTTCCGAGGTGAGGAGCACTTTGTCAAAAGACAGCAAATGCTCAGAATTCAATTCGTTTGGAGAGATCAGCTGCACGTTCTGCACATTGCGTCCGGAACGGAAGGTCATTTCATCAAAGGAACCAACGATCAAAATCTTCTTGCCTTCGATGAGGCTGTTCACTGCGCTGACAAAAGACTTCGTCTTGCCATCGGCAACGTTGAACGATTGGATGTCAAACACGGCACCATCGCGGATACGACCGGTAAGAGCGGCACGCAATGCTAGTTTGCGAACATTCTTGGGCATTCTCTTTGAGTAGTCCCGTGGACGTGGGCCGAAAACGACACCACCACCACTAAAGACCGGGGAGCGGACGCTACCCATACGGGCGCGGCCCGTGCCTTTTTGGTTCCAGAGTTTCTTACCGCTACCAGAAACCTCAGACCGGTTCTTGGTGGAAGCAGTCCCAGAGCGACGGTTGGCACGGTATGCGACAATGACGTCATTAAGGGCTTGGGAACCCTGATGGCCATCAACCAGATTGATACTGGCGGAGCGGGCGGATTCGATGGAAAGAGCTGTGACAGGCATATTGTAATTCCTCCTTCAGTTTATTTGGCCGACTTTTTCTTGGCCGGACGGACAACAACATAGCTGCCCTTCGTCCCAGGGATAGAACCGGAGATTAGCAATACCCCATCCTCTGCGCGGGCCTGGACGACCTTGAGGTTCTGGGTTGTGCGACGAATGGTGCCGTCATGCCCTGGCATCTTTTGATTCTTCCAAACCAAACCAGGAGTGGAACGACAACCAATGGAACCTGGCCGACGGTGCATCATGTGACCATGGCTGGCAGGCTGACCTGCGAACCCGTGGCGCTTCATGACGCCCTGAAATCCTTTACCCTTTGTGACACCAATCACATCGACCCACTGCCCTTCAGAGAACAGCTCGGGTCCGAGAACGACATCTGCTGCGGGCAGTTCAGCGTCTGTAGCGAAGCGGAACTCTTGAAGCACACGCTTGCAGCTTACGCCGGCTTTTTTGAAGTGTCCTGCCAACGGGCGGTTGAGGCGAGCCTCTTTCTGGTCATCAAAGCCCACCTGAACGGCGGAATAACCATCCTTACCAGCCTGCTGTTTTACTTGGACGACAGCGTTTCCGCTGACGTCAACTACGGTCACTGTGATGGCGTCTCCTTTGGAGTCATACACCTTCGTCATGCCGATTTTTTTGCCAATCAATCCGAGACTCATTGCTTTATTTGCTCCTGCGTACGGTTAGGAAATTAGATGCGGATGGTGATGTCCACGCCGGAAGGGAGATTGAGCTTCTTTAGCTCATCCACGGTGCGGGAGGTGGGGTCAACGATGTCCAACAACCGTTTATGGGTGCGGATTTCAAACTGCTCTGCTGACTTTTTGTCAACGTGCGGTGAGCGGTTTACACTGAATTTCTCAATGCGGGTTGGCAGCGGGATCGGTCCGGCAACCCGGGCTCCCGTGCGCTTGGCCGTCTCTACGATGTCCGCCGTGCTTTTGTCAAGCACGCGATAGTCGTAGGCGCGGAGGCGGATTCTGATTCGCTGATTAGTCATGGCTTTTGTCCCGCGAGGGTGTTTTTAATGACGGTTGGGGTAAAAATTACTTGGTTCCGCGTTGTTCGACGATTTGCTCGACGATGTTTTGCGGGACTGGCTCGAAGTGGGAGGGTTCCATGCTGTAGGATGCACGGCCCGAAGACAGGGTGCGGATGGCGGTCGAGTAACCGAACATTTCCGCTAGCGGAACTTCCGCCTTTAAGATAGCTGCGGCACCACGAGTCTCCATTCCTTGAATCTTGCCGCGGCGCTTATTAAGGTCGCCCATAATATCACCCTGATAATCTTCCGGGGTGGAACATTCTACCGCCATGATTGGCTCAAGCAGCTGGCATTTGGCCTTTTTCAGCGCATCCTTCACAGCGAAAATCGCTGCCATCTTGAATGCGTTTTCATTGGAGTCAACTTCATGGCTTGATCCGTCAAGAAGGTCAATATGAATGTCAATTACTGGATAGCCAGCAATGATACCATTGAGCACTGCTTCTTGGCAGCCAGCTTTACAGGCGTTGATGTATTCCTTCGGAATCGTCCCACCAATAACCTTGTTTTCAACGGTCACGCCCTTGCCGCGCTCATTCGGAGCAATCTTTAGAATGACGTGACCATATTGACCACGACCACCGGACTGCTTCACAAGCTTGCCTTCACCGTCAGCTTCCTTCGTGAGGGTCTCACGATATGCGATCTGCGGTTTGCCGGTGTTGGTCTCCACCTTATGTTCGCGCTTGAGACGGTCACATAGAATTTCAAGGTGGAGCTCACCCATCCCTGCGATGATTGTCTGGCCAGTCTCTTCATCCGTGCGGACGAAGAACGTCGGATCTTCTTCGGAGAGACGCTGGAGAGCATTGCCCATTTTTTCCTGATCAGCCTTGGTCTTTGGCTCGATCGCCATCGAAATCACTGGCTCTGGGAAAGTTGGTGGCTCAAGAAGGATATCGAGATCTTCGTCACAGAAGGTATCACCAGTGCGGACATCCTTCACACCAACGAGGGCAGCAATGTCTCCTGAATAGCACGCTTCGATATCCTTGTGCACCGCCGCCTGAATTTGAATCAAGCGCCCCACACGCTCCGTCTTCCTTGTGCGGGGATTGTAGATGGTGTCACCCTTCTTCACACAACCTGAATAGACACGGAAGAAGACAAGACGTCCGAATTTGTCTGACCAAAGTTTGAATGCGAGGGCGCAAAACTTGCCAGCGTCATCGGGACTGGCTGGAACTTTAATGTCAGGATCATCAACGGTAACACCTTCCTGAGCCGGAATGTCGAGAGGGCCAGGCAGATAATCAATAACCGAATCGATCAGATACTGCACACCCTTGTTCTTGAAGGCCGAACCACCAGCCATTGGAATGATCTTGTTGGCGATAACCGCCCGACGGAGAGATTCCTTGACGTCCCTGACCGTGATCGTCTTTTCCTCGAGGAACATCATTCCCAGCTCCTCATCCACGTCGCAGATTGCAGCAACGAGATTGTCGTAAGCCTCTTTTGCCTTTTCGATTTCGGCACCCTGAAGGTCACGCACGTGATACTTTGAGCCAAACTTGTCGTCATCTGAGTAGATGATGGACTTTTGGTTGACCACGTCAATCTGACCAATGAGGTTATCCTCAGCGCCAATAGGAATAAGAATAGGCCAAGCATTGGCCCCCAACTTGGTGCGCACATCTTCAACAACGCGGTCGAAGTCTGCCCCAGTGCGGTCCATCTTGTTCACAAAAGCGATGCGAGGAACGTGATATTTCTCGGCCTGACGAAAAACCGTTTCAGACTGAGGCTGAACACCAGCCACGCCACAGAGAACGAAAATAGCACCATCAAGAACGCGCAAGGAACGCTCCACCTCAGCAGTGAAGTCTACGTGTCCTGGGGTGTCGATGATGTTAACACGGATGTCTTCCTGTTCGCGAAGCTTAAAGATACCCTCCTCCTTGAGTTGCTTCCAGGATGCGGTCACGGCAGCGGATGTGATAGTAATGCCGCGCTCTTGCTCCTGCTCCATCCAGTCTGTCGTGGCCGCACCTTCATGCACCTCGCCGATCTTGTGGATCATGCCGGTGTAGAAAAGCACACGCTCCGTGAGCGTTGTTTTGCCCGCGTCAATGTGGGCACAGATCCCGATATTGCGGGTGCGCTCCAGTGGGTATTGGCGGTTTGGGGAATTAGGGTTGGACATGGGAACTTTGAAGAAACTTAAAGGAGATCCAGGAAATAAAGGGAAGATTACCAGCGGAAGTGAGCGAAAGCGCGGTTAGCCTGAGCCTGCTTATGGACGTCATCGCGCTTGCGAACCGCTGCACCTTGACCAGAAGCGGCATCCTTGAGTTCATTGGCCAACGCACGGTGCATCGGAACCCCTTTGCGACCACGAGCATAACCAACGATCCAGCGCATAGCGAGAGACTCGGAGCGCGCAGGAGCAACCTCAAGCGGCACCTGGTAAGTTGCACCACCAACTCGGCGAGCCTTGACCTCTACACGAGGCTTTGCATTTTCAATCGCACGAGTAACAAGCTCCAGCGGATCAACCGCCTCAGCCTTTTCATTCAACGTTTCAATTGCGGAATACACAATACGCTCAGCGAGGGATTTTTTTCCGCTCTGCATAACGCGATTGATGAGATGCCCAACAAGACCGCTATCATAGCGTTGATCTTTATTGACGGGCTTATCGTAAACTCTTTTCCTGCGGGCCATAGCTTGCTTGGGGTGAAAAGGGGTGGGTAATCAGGGGAGAAGTAGGGCAGCGAGAGAGCCGCCCAATAATTTATTTCTTGCCTTTGCCTTTGCCTGCAGCCGCGGGTGCCGCACCTGGTTTCGGACGTTTTGCACCATACTTAGAGCGACCACGACGGCGCTTGTCGATGCCTTGGCAATCCAGCGTCCCGCGGACGATGTGATAACGAACACCCGGAAGGTCCTTCACGCGACCACCGCGCACTAGAACGATTGAGTGCTCTTGGAGGTTATGCCCCTCACCGCCGATATACGCGATAACTTCAAAGCCGTTTGTGAGGCGAACTTTTGCGACTTTACGCAAAGCAGAGTTCGGCTTTTTGGGCGTGCGGGTCATCACCTGCAGGCAGACGCCGCGGCGCTGAGGGCACTTGTCCAAAGCGGGAGACTTGGACTTGACCGCCTTGTCTTTGCGGCCGTGTCTGACGAGTTGATTGATGGTGGGCATGGTATAAAAGCTATTTCCGTTTGATAACCACCGGTGCAGATGCCGAAGGGAGACGGAGTGCCTACCACTCTGTTGTAGAGTAGCCATGCACAGTCTTTTCCGGGATACTGCTCCGATAAAAAGGGTCGCTATCTAGGCGGACCTTTCTCCAGTGCCTGTAAGGGCGACTGGGTGTTTGGGAGCGCGCACAATGCCGAGTCTGGCAATCGGCGCAAGATGTTTTTCATTTATTTTTGTTTTTTTCGGCCAAAAGCCGCAGATTTGTTGAACCACCAGACCCACCGTTAGGATCATTATTCGAGTTCGATGCTTGCGGGTGGTTTTGTCGAGATATCGTAAAACACGCGGTTAACGCCCTTCACGCTATTGAGGATGCGGTTCGAGGCGGATCGCAGCACCTCATAGGGCAGTTCCACCCAGTCGGCAGTCATTGCATCCTCACTGACGACAGCCCGTAGAGCGATCGCCTGTTCATAGGAGCGCTCATCCCCCTTCACTCCCACTGTCTTGACGGGCAGAAGCGCAGCGTATGCCTGCCAGACGCGATCATACCAACCGCTGCGGCGTAATTCAGCGATGAAAATTGCATCCGCCTGACGGGTAATGGAAAGCTTTTCCGGCGTAATGTCACCTGGCACGCGCACCGCCAGCCCAGGACCAGGAAACGGATGGCGCATCAGAGCGTGCTGGGGTATCCCCAGACTGACCCCGAGAGCACGAACTTCGTCCTTAAAGAGTTCCGCAAGCGGCTCGAGGACCTTACCCTGCTTCTGAAGCTCCAAAATTCGATCCACCCGATTGTGGTGTGTCTTGATCTTGGACGCAATGGAGCCACTCGAGGCGCTTTCAATAACGTCTGGATAAAGAGTGCCCTGCGCGAGGAGTTCCACCTTGTCCGCCACCCCCCAGAACAAGTCGATGAAGAGATCCCCAATAATTCGACGCTTCTGCTCAGGGTCAGTCACCCCAGCGAGCTTACTCAGGAATTGCTCAGAGGCATCGATCATTTCGATAGGTACGCCAACTTGCTCAAACTGAGTCTTAACCTCCGCAGACTCACCTTCACGCATTAGGCCTGTATCAATGAAAATACAGCGAACCTTCACTCCCGCTCGATGCAAAAGCACTGCCAAAACAGTTGAATCCACCCCGCCAGACACGCCGCAGACGACCTCGCGCCCACCAACTTGCTCACGGATGGAATCTAGCATCTGCGCCTTGAATTCCTGAATGTCAAATTTGGCCAGCTTCGCTCCACTACCCAGAAGGAAGTTGTTCAAGATGCGTGTCCCCTCATGGGAGTGAGTCACCTCGGGATGAAACTGAATGCCCCAGCAAGCGTCACCCCAGCGGAGGGCGATAGGCACCGCGTCTTCATTGGTGGCAATGACCTTGGTGCCAACCGGCAAGTCCGACACGGTGTCCGAATGGCTCATCCAGATCTGAGACTCATGAGGCAAACCGGCGAACAAGGTTTCTCCGTCACTCACAACTAATCTGGCAGGTCCGTATTCACGCGTCACACCAGGTTTTACTGAGCCTCCATGCTTGATGTTCAGGAGTTGCATCCCATAGCAGACGCCAAGCACCGGAACGCCAAAGCTCTTTAGTTTTTCGAAATCGACATCTGGAGCATCCACTTCTGAAGTGCTGCGGGGTCCACCCGAGAGAATGATGGCCCCTGGATTGGTCAGATTCGATAGATGATGGGGTGGATAGAGGTGCGCCAGGAATCCGAGTTCCCGAACGCGGCGGACGATTAACTGACTGTACTGCGAGCCGTAGTCGAGCACGGCAACTTCGTTATCATTCATGTAAGGGCAAAAGAGGGAGAAAATTTGGGCGGGCGTCAGTGGAACAGAAGATTACTGCCAGTCAAGCACAGTCCCATTGACCTTTAGATCTAGCTCGGCTCGTAATTCACAGGTTCTTCAGTGATTACGACATCGTGTGGATGGCTCTCTTTTAACCCACCCGCCGTAATCCTGACAAACCGTGCCTTTTCGCGAAGCTCTATCAAATTTGCAGCGCCAACATACCCCATCCCGGAACGAAGCCCGCCCATCAGTTGGAAGACAACTTCGGCCAGCGGGCCCTTGAAAGGGACTCGCGCCTCGACCCCCTCTGGGACCAGTTTGCCAGATGAATTCTGTCCATAGCGATCCCCTGCCCCACGGCGCATCGCCTTCAGGCTGCCCATGCCACGATATTCTTTGAAGGTTCTACCCTGCCACTTCACCATGTTGCCAGGGCTTTCAGAAGTGCCCGCTAGCAGGGAGCCCAACATGACGCAATCAGCGCCTGCCGCGAGTGCCTTGACGATGTCTCCAGAATAACGAATACCGCCATCTGCAATCACCGTCACGCCCCGCTCACGCGTGCTGCTGTTGAACACACCAAGCAACCCGACGGGCGCCGTGCTGGACGATAGCGACCTGGATGCCCTCGAAGCCATCGTGCGCGATACCGGCGTGCTGCTGGTGTCGGACGAGGTCTATGAACACATCGTGTTCGACGGCAAGCCGCATGCGAGCGTGGCACGCCGTCCGCTGCTGGCCGAGCATGCCTTCGTGATCTCGTCGTTCGGCAAGACCTACCACACCA
>CAZCAL010000137.1:7965-10176 GCA_964496625.1 uncultured Verrucomicrobiaceae bacterium
CACGCCCCGCTCACGACAAACGGAGGCAACTTCTTGAACAGCGGAAAACTGGGCCATCCCGACGCCGGAAATAATACGCGTCGTGCAAATTGATCCCGGACCAACGCCAACCTTTACCGCACTAGCTCCCGCATTCACAAGATCTTCAGCACCTTCTTTGGTAACGACGTTACCCGCTACGATAGGCATCTTATCGCCAAGAGCTGCTCTGAGCCTGGAAATGACGTCAAAAACGCGAGTCGTGTGCCCCGTGGCAGCATCAATAAACACCGCATCCGCGCCCGCAGCCTGCACAGCCATAGCTCTTTCCACGCAATCTTCGCCAACGCCCACAGCTGCCCCAACTCGGAGTTGGCCATTGGCATCCTTTGCCGCGCAGGTAAACATTTGCCGTTTCACAATGTCCTGTTTGGTGATCAGTCCCGCAAGACGTCCGTCTGCATCGACAAGCGGCAGCTTTTCAATTCTGTTCGTGTAGAGGATCTTCAACGCCTCCTCCATACTGGTTTCAGGCGTCCCTGTGGCCAAACGATCACGCGGGGTCATGATCTCGGAGACGGGCGTGGTGTCGTCCTCAATATACCACATGTCTCTGCTGGTAACCATTCCAATGAGGCGACCCACAGGATCCACCACAGGAAACCCACTGACCCCCTTTTCTCCCATCAGTCGGGTCAATTCAGCCAAGCGCGTTTCCGGCACAACTGTCAGCGGACTTTGAATGACGGTGTTTTCAGACCGCTTCACCTTCGCTACCTGCTCGACTTGGGAGGCGATCGGGCAGTTTCTGTGAATGACCCCGAGGCCGCCTTCGCGCGCCAACGCTATCGCCAATTCGGCCTCTGTCACCGTGTCCATCGCGGAGGATAGAACGGGAATATTCAAATGAATCGAGCCGCCCAAGAAAGTGTCAAGTGCAGCGTCCGAAGGTAAGACCTGACTTCTGCCAGGTAGTACCAAAACGTCATCAAAGCTAAGAGCTAGAGAAGGTGTATCGCCCATGTTCCATTAAAGCGACACTCAGGCACCTGTCACCTGAAAAGATCAAAGACATCCGCCTCTCCGCCGACGAAAAGGACGCTGACGAAACCTGAGCGCTTCAGTCTGGCCGATACACTCGAGCTTTGGATGTATACGGGTCAATCTGAATACAATAGTAGTTTTTGAGATCACCCCCCGCCGACGCCTCCCTAGCATCTGCGACCGTCAAGTAGCTATCGGGTAGCGATGGAGGGACCACTCCCGCTTCCACTGAACCGCCGTTGGACGCACTTTTGGGAGTCTTGATACTGCCGTCAGGATAGAATCGTATCGCAGCATAATCCGCATTGTCCCGAGTAAAAAAGTTCCCCCCCTCATTGAACTTATCTGTCAACAGTGGCGAGTAGGTATCATCTCTCATTACGACGATACCTGAATCCATAATTACCACATCCGAAACTGCCTCTGCCTGGGCATAATTGGTGTTAGAACCTGTGTTCATCGTCCGCTGACCCACTTTGCCAAGGCGTATCACTTGATATCCGTGGAAATGCTTAGACACGCTGGCATCATTCACCTCTTCCCATATGTAGAATCGCAACTCGACGGGCAAATTGCTGGCCAGTGCCTCCTGCTGCGCCATGTTGACGGCATTCACTAATGCATCTCCAGTCGATGTCATCTGTGTTGAACGGATGACACCAATAAAGGCGGGGGTGACAACGGCAATCATCATTGCCATAATTGCCAACACCACGAGCATCTCAATCAAGGTGAACGCCCTGTGGACGGACCGTCCTACCGGCTTGAAGACTGATTTTGTAATTTGGTAAATCATTGCAACTCAATTAGAATTTGGAAAACGTACAGCGCTAGCTGTTAAAACCCCCATTTAGAGCCAAGCATCGGAATCGTCGTCACGAAAATTCGAAAATTTACCCGGGCTTTGCTGAGCGACTCCTCAACCGCAGCGAGATCTGTCTCCATGATTGAGGCATTCGAAAACTTCTGTTGAACAGCATCCTGAACCACCGAAGACAACGATCCGTCAGTATCAAGCCTATCTGCCGACTTTTCGTCCAAAGCAACGAGGGCTACTCGCAGGACAGGGGGTAGTAGATGTCTGGTCCGCTGGACAGAACGAACATTACCCACACCCAGAGCTGCCGAATCGAACTGGTAGTTCGGGGCTATCGATAGTTCGTCCTCATTTAGCCCCGCTGCAGAAAG
>CAZCAL010000138.1:0-3267 GCA_964496625.1 uncultured Verrucomicrobiaceae bacterium
TGTTTCTTCGCGTGCCAGCGGGAATGCAGGCTCTGGGTGGGTTTCGTTTGGCCAAAGAATGGCGCACGGTGATCGAATCTCCTGAGTTCCCAGAGGAAATTGAAATCCTCGGCAAGGGTGGTCTTTTGGCGCTGAACGGAGAGCGGAAACTGTCCATCAAATCGCGCGGCGCTAGTCACATCCGTTACACCGTGGCGCGGGTGCCGGGCGGTCAGGTGAACCATCTGGTAAATATGACCGAGGGGGACTTTGAGTCGCCTGAGTTTCAGGCGTCTTGGCTTTTCAACGAGCAAAACATCGCGCGCATCAGTCGCGCCGTGGTGCCAGTGGCGATCAAGAATGACTACGAGGCGAACTACAGCACCTTTGATTTTTCGCCGGAGTTGCAGAAGCAGGATGCCAGCGATCCCGATGCTTCGCGCGGTCTGTTTTTTATCAAGGCACAGGCAGTGCATCCTCGGACTGAGGACGATGGTCCGCCCGATGAAGACGACGAGGATGCAGACGAAAAATGGATCGTCGATGCGGAGGTGATGGCGAAACGGTTCGTGTTGGTGACGGACCTGGGACTGTTAGTGAAATCCTCTGCGGATCAGTCGGTGGACCTGTTCGTGCAATCCATCCAGCGTGGCGAACCTGTCGCAGGTGTGCAGGTGCAAGTCCTGGCAAAGAACGGGGAATTTCTCGATACACAACTTACCGACGCTGAAGGTCATGTGAAGTTCAAACCGATGGAACATCTGAAACACGAAAAGGAGCCGGTGGCCCTGATCGCCAGACTCGGAAACGATTTGTCGTTCTTCCCGGCCAAACGTCCTGATCGTTTGCTGGACTTTTCCAGGTTCGATACGGATGGCATTTTGGCATCGGCTCGGGAGTCGCTGGATGCCTATCTGTTCACGGAGCGCGGTGTGTATCGCCCAGGCGATGTGGTGCACCTTGCGGGCATCGTTCGGCAGCGGGACTGGGCTGGAAAGCTGGACGGAATGCCGGTCGAAGTAGTGGTGTTGGATTCTCGCGATGTTGAAGTGGCCAACCAGCGGCTTGTCCTCAGTCAGGAAGGTTATGTCACCTGGGATTGCCAAACGGACGAAGACAATCCGACGGGCACCTATCAAGCAACTATGTATCTGATCCAGCCGGAGGATAAAAATCACGAGGAGCGGCGGCAGTTTCTGGGACGCACCGGCTTTCGAGTGGAAGACTTTCAGCCAGACCGCATGAAGCTGGCGACTGAATTCAACACCGCTGCAGGCGCTGGGTGGGTGAAGGGCAATGATGTGCGCTGCACTGCCACGGTGCAGACTTTGTTTGGTTTTGCTGCGGCAGATCGGCGGGTGAAGGCGAAGATGAATCTTTCGCCAGTGGACTTCCAGTTTCCGCAGTATGCAGGATTCGTTTTCCACAATCGGCAGGAGGACGAAGAGAACGAGTTTGCCAGTAAGACCTTGGAGTTGGGTGAGCTGAAAACGGATGCTGCGGGCAAAGCGGAATTTGATTTGGACCTGAAGCGTTTCGCTGGTGCCAGCTTCCGCATGTCGCTGCTGGTCGAGGCCTTTGAAGCGGACGGCGGGCGCAGTGTGCGTGGCGGCGGCAGCTTGCTGGTATCGCCCTTCGACTATGTGGTGGGCTACAAGGCGGATGGTGACCTCGGTTATATTGGCAAGGACAGTGCGCGAAATCTGCACCTCGTTGCAGTGGACCCGGATCTCAAGGGAACCGCTGCCGAAGGCCTGACTTACAAGCTGATCCGTCGGGACTACGTCTCGGTGCTAACCAAGCGCGATGATGACAGCTACGCTTATGTTTCCACCAAGCGCGAGTCCACCGCCGCAGAAGGAGCCTTTGAACTTGGTGCTGCGGGTGCCGACTACCCGCTGCCGACAGCGGAGGCAGGAGAGTTCCGTTTTGAATTGCGCGACAGTGAAAATCATGTCGTCTGCGCCTGTCCGTTCACGGTGGTGGGCAAAGGTGAAAGCAGTCGCAGCCTAGAGCGCAACGCCGAGCTGAATGTGAAGCTGGCACAGCCAACCTGGAACAGCGGAGATCAACTGGAACTCGCCATCACCGCGCCCTACACGGGCGCTGGACTGATCACCATCGAACGTGAAAATGTGATGGCGTGGCAGTGGTTTAAGAGCAGCACCACGGGTAGCGTGCAGCACATCACGGTGCCACAGGGCCTGGAAAGCACGGGCTATGTGAATGTCTCCTTCGTGCGGGCATTGGATTCGCCCGAAGTCTTCATGAGTCCGCTTAGCTACGCCGTGGAGCCCTTCACCGCCAATCCAGATCAGCGCAAGTTGGCGGTGGAGTTGGATGTGCCCGCCATCGCAAAGCCTGGCGAACCCCTGCGGATTGGCCATCGCAGCGCCAAGCCTGCACACATCATCGTCTATGCCGTGGATGAGGGCATCCATCAGATCACCAACTACACTCGGCCAGACCCACTGACCCATTTCATGCGCAAGCGATCACTGGAGGTGGAGACGGCGCAGCTTTTGGATCTGATCATGCCTGAATTCTCTCTCATCTCCCATGCGAAAGCGTTCGGTGGTGACGAAGATGATGCGCCCAAGATTCAGCTCAATCCCTTCAAGCGACGCAAAGATCCTCCCGTGGTCTTTTGGTCCGGCGTGATCGAATCCGGGCCTGATCGTGCGGAAGTCATCTACAATGTGCCAGACTACTTTGCAGGCAGCTTGAAAATCATGGCAGTGGCCGTAGATCAAGCATCCATGGGCACCGCAGAGGCGCAGTCCACCATCCGTGGTCCCTTTGTGCTGACGCCGAACGTGCCCACCTTCGCCGCACCTGGGGATGAATTCACTGTGTCGCTGACGGTGGCAAACAACCTCGAAGGGGCGGTGGCTTCGGCACCGGTCACGGTGAATTGCATAGCGTCGGCTCATGCGGAAGTGATCGAGGGTCCGCAAGGTCCGCTGGATGTGGCACCGGGGCAGGAAGTGACCACGCGCTTCAGGTTGAAGGCCAATGATGAGTTGGGTGGGGCCGAGTTATTGTTTGCCGCTGAAGGGGGAGGTCAGCGCTTGGAACGTCATTCGACATTCAGTGTGCGACCCGCCATGCCCTTTGAAACCAAAGTGCAGAGTGGTTACTTCCGCTTGGCCTCGCAAGACGTGACGGTGGATCGTGTCATGCATCCTCAGTTCCGCAAACAAGTGGCTAGTGTCTCAGTCTTGCCCATTGGATTAGCATTGGGATTGGAGAGTTATTTGCGCGACTATCCACATGGTTGTTCCGAGC
>CAZCAL010000138.1:3318-10120 GCA_964496625.1 uncultured Verrucomicrobiaceae bacterium
GGCATCGCGTCAGTCAGGAGATGGTGGATTTGGCTATTGGGATTCGCGTCACGATAGCGGCTTTGACTTCCTCTCAGTGTATGTGACTTACTTCCTCACTGAGGCCAGAGAGGCAGGGTTCGCCGTGCCCGAGGACCTGCTGGACGGTGCGCGCAAGCGGATGAAGGAGATGGCCAAACAAAAAGTCTCGTCGCTTCAGGAGGCATCTGTGCAAGCGGGTGCGATCTATCTGCTGACAAGAAATGGTGAAGTGACGACGAATTATTTGCTCAACCTGCGAGACACGTTGGACTCGAAATTCAAAGACACTTGGCGCGGTGATCTCACCGGGGCCTATTTGGCAGGGACGTATGCTCTGCTCCAAAAGCAGGACGAGGGCGCGGGACTGATGAGGGACCACCGCGGCGCGAAACCTGCGCCTGCACCGCAGCGCTGGTGGGGCGGCTACGCGGATGATCCGCAGGTGCGGAATGCTCTCTCGCTGGCCCTTTTGTGCCGTCACTTTCCTGACTTGGCCAATGCCATCGGTTACGACGAACTCGCGGTCGTGACGGACCCCATTACGCAGGGGCGATTCAATACCATCTCCTCGGCCTGCACCATCTTGGCGTTAAAAACGTATTCGCAACTTGCGGCAAAGAGTGGTCTGCGCGTTTCGATGAGTGCCCTGACCAAAGATCCGAAGGCAGCGCCGCAGCTGCTCTTCCCAGACTCTGAAGGATTGGTCAAAGGGGCCTTTCCTGGGGGAGCCAGTGGTCTGCGCTTTCAACGCACCAGACCCGACGGCGCTCCTGATCTTGGGGCGTTCTATCAGGTGACTGAGTCCGGCTTCGACAAAACAGTTTCCACTGAGGTCGTTCGTGATGGACTGGAGATCACTCGCGATCTGCTAAATGCCGGCGCAACTCCAGCGACGCAGATCACCACAGGGGAAAGCATCACGGTGCGCATTCGTGTGCGTAATCTAGGAGAGCATCCTTGGTCCGACATCGCGGTGATGGATCTGATGCCCGGTGGTTTCGAGGTGGAGCCCGGCAACCTTCGTGCGGGGCGCGGCACCATGCCGGGCGCAGAGTTTACGGAGGTGCGCGAGGATAGGAATGTTTTCTTCACCTCACTGGCCGCAGGTGGCATGGTGGAGTTCAATTATCGCATCAAACCAGTTTGTGCCGGGCGCTTCCAGGTGCCTCCTGCATTTGCGGAATGCATGTATGATCGTGGAATCCACGCCCGGGCAGGTGGTGGAACGATCGAGGTGAAGCCAGCCAACTAAGGGCAAGTTGATGCAATTGCGCTCCAGGTTGCTCCAACTCTGGCGATGGAAGTGGTTCCGTCTGGCAGTGTGTGCCGTCGTGGCGACGGGCTGTGTGTATGCCTTGTTGCCCAATTGTGAGCTGTATCCGACAGGCATGACTTGGTCTCGGCAGGTGCGTGATCGATATGGAAAACTATTGAACCTGACACTGACACCCGAGGGGCGATACCGAGTCTTTACGCCGCTGAAAAACATTCACGCAGATGTGATCGAAGCGACGCTTTGGCATGAGGATCGCCAATTCTATCGGCACCCTGGGGTGAATCCATTGTCGCTGGTGCGCGCTGTTTGGGGCGTGGTCTCTCGTTCACCGAAGGGCGGTGGTTCTACCATCACGATGCAGTTGGCACGGCTGCGGTTTGGTTTGGAAACGAGATCGGTGAGCGGCAAATTTTTGCAAATGATGCGGGCGCTTCAGATCGAACGTCATCACTCCAAGGATGAAATCCTGGAGGCGTATCTCAACCTCGCACCCTATGGCGGAAATGTGGAAGGTATTGGTGCGGCGGCGCTTTTGTGGTGTGGACGATCTGCTGCGGAAGTGTCGCTCCGTGAGGCGGTGGCGCTGAGCGTGATTCCGCAGAGCCCAGCCCGGCGCACGCCTCGCCAGGGCAGAGAGAATGCGGCACTGGCGGAGGCGCAGGCACGATTGATTCGGGACATCCAGACGCGACGTGGTCAGGCCTCTGATCCCCTCGAAGCGGACTATACCCTCACTGCCAACTATCGGGCTCCACGCGAGGCACCTCATCTGGCACGGCGACTCTTGAAGAAGGAAGATTTGCCGATTTTGGATACCACCATCAATCGGGATCAACAGCGCGTGATGGTGCGTTCGCTGGCAAATTACGTGGAGCGCAAACGCGAGTTTGGCATCACCAATGCCTGCGCCATGCTGGTGCATGTGCCCACACGTGAGGTGCTGGCTTATGTCGGATCGGCGCGGTTTCTGGACAACGATATCCGTGGCCAAGTGGATGGCATCACGGCACGGCGTTCGCCGGGATCTGCGCTGAAGCCGTTCATTTACGGGTTGGCATTGGATCAGGGTTTGATTCATCCCCGCAGCCTGTTGGTGGATGGACGTGTGAGCTTTGGCTCCTACAATCCCGAGAACTTCGACCGCACCTTCATCGGTCCACTGCCCGCCGGTGAGGCGCTGTTTCGCAGTCGCAACATCCCCGCTGTCGCACTGGCACATCGGCTGGCTGAGCCGGGATTGTATGGCTTGCTGAAGTCCGCTGGAGTGGCCTTTCCGAAGCCGGAGAGTTACTACGGTCTGGCACTACCGTTGGGCGGTGCCGAGGTGTCCATGGAAGAGCTTGCGACGCTGTATGCGATGATTGGCTCCGATGGTGTGGCGCGTCCGTTGCGCTACCGAGTGGCCGATCCTGTTTCGGTTTCTCACCGAGCGCTCCTCTCGTCGCAGGCGTGTTTTTTGTTGCGTCAAATGTTGCGCGCGCCGGACGATGACCCTGATGTGGCGGATCATAGCATCGCCTGGAAAACAGGCACCTCCCACGGCTTTCGCGATGCTTGGGCAGCGGGCATTCGCGGGGATTATGTGGTCGTGGTCTGGATTGGCAATTTTAGCGGCAAGGCCAATCCTGCGTTCGTCGCGCGCGAGTGTGCGACGCCGCTGCTGTTTGAGTGCTTTCGACAACTGGATCTGCCGCGGGTTCGCGATGAGGCACCAGCGGGCGTGGAGGAACTGGAACTCTGCGCTGTCTCCGGCCAGTTGCCCACGCCTTGCTGTCAGCATAGGCTGCACGGCTGGTTCATTCCTGGGGTGTCTTCCATTGCTCCATGTTCCATTCATCGCGAGGTGTGGATCGATGGCGCTACAGGCTTGCGAGTGGCGAGCAATGATGGCCGCCCGGGATTGCAACGCGATGTCTATGAATTTTGGGAGCCGAGTCTCTTGGAGCTTTTTAAACAAGCAGGATTGCCTCGACGCGAACCACCTGCCCTGGAAGTCCCTCGGGGATTGTTAGCGGTTGCGGGCTCTGCCAATCCACCACGAATCACCAGTCCTGTTGCGGCACTGGTTTATACACTGCGGACCCATTCAGCGACGGCTGAAACCATCCCGCTGCGGGCCGAGACCGCGCCTGGGGTGCGCAAGCTGTATTGGTTTGAGGGGCGCAAATTTCTCGGTGCATGTGATGCCAGTGAGCCCTTACTCTGGACTGCGCAGGCCGGTCGCCGCACATTGCAGGTGCTGGATGATCAAGGTCGATCATCTGGCTGCACGATCCGCATTGAGCAGGTGGAATGATATACCGCCATCAGTTCGTTGATCTTCTTCCCCAGAATTCATGTTTTTGAAAACCTCCCTCCTACTTGTCCTCATCACCACCCTCACTCACGGCGCGGACATCATCCTTTCGCCCTCAGGTCCCATCTCCACGCCTCTCGCTGCGAGGGATGCAGCGCGTGCAGCTGCGAAGCCGGTGCGCATCGTCGTGGAAGAAGGCGTTTATCCCGTCGCTGAGACGTTGGTGATGGGTGGCGAGGATTCGCAGACGACCTGGGAGGGAACGAAGGCGGTGTTCAGTGCCGGGAAAGCCATCACCGGGTGGCAAAAGGCGGACGGTGGTGTGTGGAAAGCAGCACTGCCTGACAGGGCGTGGAAGTTTGAGCAACTGTGGGTCAATGGTCGCCGCGCCACCCTGGCGCGTTCGCCAAACAAAGGCTATTTCCACATCACAGAGGCCGTGGGGTCTGGAGTGTTTGCGGATCTGAAGGAGAACATGAACTTCCATGCCTTTGCCATCGCGCAACCGCAGTATGAGATGCTGAAACAGATCCCATCGGCAGAGCGAGACGATGTGTTGCTCACTGTCACCCACGCATGGGCTGTGGGGCAGTGCCGCATCAAGGGCATGAACGAAGAGGTGCTGGCGGTGCGCATCAAGGGGCGCTCGCGGTATCCGTTTGTGGAGTTTGAGCCGGATCAACGCTACTGGGCGGAGAATTTCCGAGCAGCGCTGGATGCGCCAGGTGAATGGTATTTGGACAAGGCCAAGGGCGAGGTGTTGTATTTGCCGTTGCCGGGCGAGGACATGACGAAGGCGGAAGTGGTCGCTCCGGTGGTGGACAAATTTGTGGTCATGAAAGGCGCGCGGAATGTGGCATTCAAGGGCATCGCCTTTGAGTATGCGAACTACCGCTATCCTGCGGAGGGTCTGCACGATGGACAGGCGGCGACTTCCATCGATGGTGCGATCGAGATCGAAGACAGCAGCGAGATTCGCTTTGAGAATTGTGAAATCGCTCATGTCGGACTGCATGGCATCTGGTTCAAAAATGGCTGCGGAGACTCGTCGGTGACTCACTGCCACTTGCATGATCTGGGCGGTGGCGGCGTCTATATCGGCGAGACCTCACGGCCGGCGGAGGAGCGCGTGAATCATCACATCGTGGTGGATGATTGCATCCTTCAGCATGGTGGGCGTCTGCATCCCAGCGCCTGTGGAGTGGTGATGACGCATACTCAATTTTGTGCGGTGACGCATTGCGATATTGGTGACTTCTACTACACCGGTATCAGCGCTGGATGGAACTGGGGCTATGGAGATACGGCCTCACGCGGGACATTGGTGGAGAACAATCACATTCATCATTTGGGCTGGGCTTACCTCAGTGACATGGGCGGTTTTTATGGGCTCGGCACATCGCCCGGCACGGTGGTGCGCGGGAACCATGTGCATCACATTGCCAGTCATCGATACGGCGGATGGGGCCTCTACAACGATGAAGGCAGTGCGGATGTGATCATGGAAAACAACCTCGTGCATGATACCTGGAACGCAGGATTTCATCAGCACTACGGCTACTACAACACCGTGCGGAACAACATCTTTGCCTTCGGTCACAGCGCGCAGATTCAGGCCTCGCGTAACGAGCCCAGACTGCGCTTTCGCTACGAACACAACATCGTGGTCTGGGACCCCGAGGTGCCGTTGCTGGATGGGGGCGAGTGGAACTGGAAGTTCTTTGATCGGCCTGAGCGTGGCGATCCCAAGGACAGTCTCGTCTTCCGCAAGAACCTCTATTGGCCAACGGATGGCAAGGTGCCTGCCTTTCTGACCAAGGCCAACAACACCTGGGAGCAGTGGCGCCAGAGCCGGCGCGACCAAGAGAGCCTGATCGCACATCCTCTGTTTGAGGACAACGCCAAGCGTGACTTCCGCTTGAAGCCCGGTTCACCCGCTGAGAAGATTGGATTCAAACCGTGGGATCTTACCGTCGCCGGAGTGCGCAAGGACGATGCCCAATGGCGAGCGCTTGCTGAGCAAGGTGGCGTGTATCCGACCTGGGATACCGATGCCAAGCCCTGGCCTGCGCCGCCCTACAAGGTCGATCAAGACTTTGAGCATTCGGGTATCGGCACCCTGGGTATTCGTGCGGCCAAGTATGATCGTGAAAACAAGGGCGAGAGCATCGCTGTGACCGATGAAGTGGGCTCGCCGATTGGTGGTGCATCAAAGCGCTGCCTCAAGGTGCAGGATGTGCCGGACTTAAAGCACAGCTATGATCCAGTGCTGGACATTCATCCCAAGTGGGAAGCGGGAACTTATCACGCCAGTTTTGATGTGATGGCGCAACCGAATGCGGATTGGTTCTTTGAGATGCGCGCTGACAGTGGTGAATTTGCAGCGGGTCCGTATGTGCGTTGGCAGAAGGGTCAACTTGTGGCGAATAATGCGAAGAGCATCCCACTCGGAGAGGTGAAGACCGGCGAGTGGATTCGCATCAGCATCACCGCTCCGCCTGGCACGGGTAAATACGACGTGACGGTGACACGCGCCGATGGTTCATCGAAAGACTTCAAAGGCATTCCCTGCAAGCCGGAGTGGGATTCCGCTAGTTATCTCCTGTTTAGCGCCCTCGGCACCACGAAGACGGCGTATTTCATCGATAACTTAAAGCTGGAGTCGTCTCCTCACTGAGCCTTGATCGCCCAACGTAACTTCGCTGGCGTGGCACGAGGGTTGTCTCGTTTTTCATCGGAGCCTGGTCTGACCACGTCGTCGTTGATGCTGGAAAAGATGCCATCGCGCAGGCCATTGCGCAGGCAGTGTTTGACCCTCCGATCTTCACCCGAATGAAAGGTGAGAATGGCGAGTCTGCCGCCACTGCGAAGGGAGCTGGGCACCTGGCGGAGAAAGCTATCCAAGGCCGTGAACTCCTCGTTCACTGCGATACGCAGGGCCTGAAATACGCGCCGTAGCGTGGACTCTTTGTCGTCGTCGGAGAGACGTTGCGGCAGGGCAGAGCGAATGCGATCCGCTAGGCCGAGAGTGGATACGTTGTCGGTTCCGGCGAGAGCTTCTGACAGGATGGCGGCCCTGGGTTCGTCAGCGTTTTCGTTCAGGACGAGCTGCAGTTTTAGTGCGGAGATCTTTCTCAAGTAGTCGCGGGCCGAAGGACCACGTTCTGGATTCATCCGCATGTCCAAGGGACCATCGTGTTTGAAACTGA
>CAZCAL010000139.1:0-9953 GCA_964496625.1 uncultured Verrucomicrobiaceae bacterium
CCTGCAACCGCTGAAGGCGAAGTACAATCCCTGCGACCACCAGCCATACAATCGCATGCTGGTTCGCATCAAAAAGGAGATCATTGCGTTTGGCATCGAGGGCATTGACCCTTCACGCCGCACCTCGCCAAAGCTTGCCGCCAAGGACTTGAAACAATGGCTTGATGAGGGCAGACCCGTGACTCTGCTTGACACCCGCAACGATTATGAAATCAAGCTGGGAACGTTTAAAAATGCCTTGCCAATCGGCGTCGATACCTTTCGCGAGTTCCCTGCTGCGGTGCGCCGGTTGCCAGAATCGATGAAGCAGCAACCCATCGTGATGTTCTGCACGGGCGGCATCCGCTGTGAAAAGGCCGGACCCTTCATGGAGATGGAGGGCTTTGAAAAGATCTACCAGCTCGATGGCGGGATCTTGAAATACTTCGAGGAATGCGGGGGAGATCACTACGACGGCGAGTGTTTCGTTTTTGACCAACGCGTGGGCGTCGATCCGACCCTTCACGAGACTGAATCCACGCAATGTTACTCCTGTCAGTCACCCCTGACGGCAGAGGATCAGGCGGATGCGCGTTTCGTCGCGGGCGAGAGCTGTCCTTATTGCTACCTGACGACTGAGGACCAAAGAGCCCGCACTCTCGCAAAGCGTCGCGAAGACATTGCGCGCGTCACTCACCCACTTCCAGGCAGCCAGCCCTATGTGAACCACCGACCACTGAACGTGCCCGCGCCATGTGATGGCTTCACGGTGCTGGACTTCCTCGCCCACATCCTGCCGCATTCAGACCGGGAAAGCTGGATCCGCATTATTCAGGCTGGGGAATTGATTGATGACAACGGCCGCCGCTATACTGCCGACGAAGTCGTGCGTGCTGGGCAGCGTTGCCTGCATGTGCAACCCGCCACGGTGGAACCAGACGTGGCCACGGACATTGATGTATTGCACGAAGATGAGGCAATCATTGGCATCCTGAAGCCTGCACCCTTGCCGATGCATGCGGGTGGGCGCTTCCACCGCAACACTCTCTCCTGGTTTATGAATGCGGTGTATCATCCCGAAAAGCCGCGGCACATTCACCGCCTGGATGCAAATACGACTGGGGTGGTGCTCTACGCGCGCACCCGGCATTTCGCGGCGCTCTTGCAGCGCCAGTTTACAGAGGGCCGCGTGGAAAAAATCTATCTTGCCAGAGTACAAGGGCACCCGACAGAGGATTGCTTTGAATCGCGGGCTCCCATCTCTGCTGAGCCCGGCGCGGTCGGCTCACGCTGTGTCGATGAGGACAGTGGTCGCGAGGCGCACACGCGCTTTCGCGTCATTGAACGCAGAGCGGATGGCACAAGTCTGTTGGAGGTGGAGCCACTAACTGGCCGCACCAATCAGATCCGCATCCATCTCGCGCAGCTTGGTTTCCCAATCATCGGGGATGCCACCTACGAGCCCTCAGACACACCGCAGGCGGTGCAGACGCTGCCAGTAGGTGCGCCACCGCTGCAACTGCATGCCTGGAAGCTCAGCTTCACCCACCCAGTAACACGCGAACCTTTGACGCTAGAAGCGCCGCGCCCGAATTGGGCCTAGCGGTGCATCGGCTTACTCTTGATTGCGTCAATTTCTTGCTGATTGAGATCGACTTCAACCTCAAGTCGAGTCTTCGGCCGATGACCTTCCCGGATGAGGTCAAAGCACCAGAAACTGCAGCTGCCAACAACAGCCAAAAGGAGCACAAACAGCACGGAGCACATTGCCGCCATTTGTCGCTCCTGGATGCGGCGACGTTCCCGTGGGGTCTCCACGTCAAGTACCGCCAAGGTGTCCATCCACCATAGGCGCCAGCGCTTTGGGTCCCTGGCCACATTAAGTGCCCAAACGCTCAAAAAGGCGGCAATAATGGCTGTAACGGCAAAAGTGATTTCCATCTGGATTCGTGAACGACCATTCATGACTGAATCGTTGCGGCGGGGCAATGTTTTTTATGCTCGAACGTGAACTTGCAACCTACGCGGCCAGACGGTACGGCTGTGGCCAATGAGTCTAAATCGCCTGCAATCGCTAGATTACTCCGTGCTGCAGCAATGCATGCACTGCGGCATGTGCCTGCCCACCTGCCCAACTTACGTGGAGACCAAGCGCGAACGCAATAGCCCCCGAGGACGTATCGCCCTGATGCGGGCGGTCGCGGACGGCGAGTTGGAAGTGTCTGCTGAACTCTCCGACGAAATGTATTACTGCCTCGGCTGTCTTGCCTGCCAGACTGCCTGCCCAGCGGGAGTGAAATACGTGGAACTGTTCGAGGCAGCCCGCGAGACAGTGGAAATTGCTGGCGTGGCCGACTCAACCGAACGGAAATTCTGGCGATGGCTGACCCTGAATGTTATTTTCATGCATCCATGGATGCTGCGGGTGATTGGCTGGAAACTGCGCATCTGGCAGGCACTCCGGCTTGACGTCGTCCTGCGCAAAGTTGGCTTCCTTGGCCTGATCCCAAAGCACCTGAAGGATTTAGAGCCTCAAACCCCGCGGATGTGCGCGGCCTTCTCTGACAGCCTCATTGAGGCAAAGGAATCCTCAGTCGCAGCGCCCAAATATCGCGTTGGAATGCTGACGGGTTGCGTGCAGGATCTGGCTTTTTCCGATGTAAATCGGGACACCGTAGATGTCCTGCTGGCAAATGATTGTGAGGTCATTACCCCCCGGCGTCAGCACTGCTGCGGGTCCCTCCACGCGCACAATGGGGAGGTCGAACTAGCTCGAGAACTCGCCCGCAGGCAGATCGACTCCTTTGATTTAGGCACCCTGGACGCCATCATCACCAATGCCGGAGGCTGTGGCTCCCACCTCAAACAATACGGCCATCTCCTGCACGATGACCCCGTTTACGCAGCGCGTGCCAAGGTCTGGGATGCAAAGGTAAAAGACATCCACGAATGGCTCGTCAGAATCGACTTCCGCGCGCCAAAGGCTGGTGCCGGAGTGGAGGCCGTCACCTACCATGAGAGCTGTCATCTTTGTCACGGGCAAAAGATTACCAGCCAACCACGCAAGATCCTACAATCGATTCCAGGTCTCGTTTTCAAGGAGTTGCCAGAGTCCAACTGGTGCTGCGGTAGCGCAGGCATCTACAACATCACGCAACCTGAGCAGAGCCGAAAGCTGCGCGACAGGAAGATGGAAAACATTGCGGCAACGAATGCTCCCATCGTCGCAACGTCGAATCCAGGGTGCCATCTTCAGATCGTCAATGGCGGCGGAGATTTGCGGGTGACACAGCCCGTCAGTCTTCTCGCCGCAGCCTACCGCGCGGAAGTCACTGCGTAATCACACCTTTGCCAGCAGCGGCACTGGCTGGGTCTCGACGGGTTCATCCAAGGCATCACCGGGTGGACCTGGGAAGTTTTCATCGACGAAGCCACGCCAAACATCGCGTGTCGGCTTTGAGATGAGTTCCTGCACGCCATCGCCGCACTTTCCACACATCAGCACACTATGGAGGAGATTGTGATGATCACAGACTCCTGTGATGACGTAGTCACGCATCGGCTTGTCATGACGCGATGTCCCGCAAACAGCGCATTCATCAAGGCCACGATCCAAGATCATGTGGTCATTTTGATAACCGCTGAGTCGTTGTTTCGACTCCTGAGAAAATTCCTCCATCATGCTCATCCGGCAGTGGTCACAGAGCGCGTACTCAAACACACACTCGCCGTTCTTGTAGGCCTTGGAAATTTGAAAGCCTCCCTCAAAATCCGCCAAACCTTCACCGCAACGGGTGCAAACCCGAAAGGGGCGCTCTTCGTATTCCGAATACAGCTCCCGGGGGATGGGCTGGGGTTGGGGTTCGTCTTCCAAGTGATGCGACATGATCGTCAGGCAGCGTCTGTTAAACGCAACAAAGCATGGAGGACGGGCGTTTGACAGTAAAAAGTTGATGATGTTTCTACGCGCCCTGGAGAAAATGCCCTCACGCCTACTGGCCACAAGCCTGATGGGATGGATGACAGTCGCCGCCTGCACCGCGGCAGAACCTTCCACCGAATGGCCCTATTCACGCGGCGATGCGGCGATGACGGGGCTATCCCCCATCGAGATCCGCACCCCGCTGACTTTGGCCTGGCAATTTGAAACGATGAAGGCAAAACGCAGCGATGGCGAGATGCTGGTCAGCACCGCCGTCGTCCGCAATGGGAAGGTTTATGCTGGATGTAAAGACGGGAAGTTCTTCTGCCTGGAGCTTGAGACTGGGAAGAAACTCTGGGAGGCCGAGGCCAAAGGGGCCTTTGATGGAGCCGCCGCCTTTGCAGGAGATCTAGTGGTCGCCGGCTGCCAAGATGGGTTCATCTATGGTTGGAATGCGGATACAGGCAAAGAAGCCTGGAAGTTTGAAACGGATGCCGAGGTCCACGCCTCCGCCAATGTCTGGACTGATCCAGCCACCAAGAAGAACCACATCGTGATCGGTAGCTATGATTACAACGTCTATTGCCTGGATGCCGTGACCGGTCAGAAGGAGTGGGCGGCGGAGACGGGCTACTACATCAACGGCGGAGCCGCCATCGGATCAAACAAAGTCGTCTTCGGAGGGTGCGACTCCGTGCTGCACGTGCACGATGTACTGACGGGGAAAGAGGAAAAGGTCATCGAAGTCGGTGCCTACATCGGTAACAATGTGGCCATCGCAGATGACGTCGTTTATGTTTCGCACTACGGCAACCGCGTGGGTGCCTACAGTTTGTCTGATGGGATGCGCGTCTGGGAATATGGAGAGAGGGAGTTCGAGTATTACTCCGCCCCGGCCATCTTTGAAAAATTTGTGATCGTAGGTGGTCGCGACAAGCGCATGCACGGGATCGACCGAATCACAGGCAAGGGGCTGTGGGAATACAAGACGCGAGACCAAATCGACAGTTCGCCTGTCATTTGTGGAGGCAAAACGGTCCTTTTTGGATCGGACGATGGTTACCTCTACGCCCTGAATTTGGCAGACGGCAAAGAAGTTTGGACCTACGAGATTGGTGCCGCCGTCAAGGCTTCCCCAGCCGTCGCAGGAGACTGGATTTTGATCGGAGCCGACGATGGGGTGCTATACGCCTTTAAAAATGGTGCATTAAAAAGCGAAACGAAGTAGCCCATCCCTTCGTTACCTTCTCAGACTATTCAACGTTTGGCAGAGCCCCTGGCGGACGTTGACACCCTCCCCTACCCCCAAAAACCCATGTCCACACTCATTGAAGCCGCCCCAGCGCCAGCGCCCAAAGAGGAGAAGACGGAGGTCGGAAACTACTTTGTTTCGAACTACCCGCCTTTCTCTTTTTGGAAACCCGATCAGGTGTCGCTGATTCACGAAAAATTGGCAAGTCCTGCCCCGACCGATGTGCCGCTGGGAGTCTATTTCCACATCCCCTTCTGCCGCAAGCGTTGCCACTTTTGCTACTTCAAGGTCTATACGGACAAAAATGCTGGCGAAATTCGCGCTTACATCAATTCCGGCATGAAGGAGATGGCGGAATACGCTGCGCAACCTTACATCAACGGGCGCAAGGCGCACTTTGTGTATTTCGGCGGCGGCACTCCCAGCTACCTTTCCGTACCGCAGTTGCGCGAGCTTACGACTCGCATGAAGGACCTCATTTCGTGGGATGGCTGCGCAGAGGTCGCCTTTGAAGCAGAACCCGGCACCCTCAGCGATACAAAGCTGGAAGGCATCCGCGAAATCGGGGTGACCCGTCTTAGCCTAGGCGTTGAAAACTTTGACGACCACATTTTGGAGTCCAACGGCCGCGCTCACCGATCCGGTGAAATCGACCGGGCTTACAGCCACGCGCGCAGCCTGGGCTTTGAACACATCAATATCGATCTCATCGCGGGAATGATGAACGAGACCGAAGAGAATTGGAAGGTCTGCGTGCAGAAGGCCATCGACCTCGGTCCAGATGCGGTGACAATTTATCAAATGGAGGTGCCGTATAACACTACCATCTATCAGCGGATGAAGGAAGAGGGCAAGGTCACGGCCCCCGTCGCTGACTGGCCGACCAAGCGCCGCTGGGTCAGCGAGGCCTTTGATGCCTTCGTGAAAGCCGGATACACTGTCACCAGCGCATACACCGTTGTGAAGGATCCTGAACGCATCAAATTCGTCTATCGGGATGCCCTCTGGGACGGAGCGGACCTGCTGTCATGCGGCGTTGCTTCCTTTGGCCACCTGGGCGGCATTCACTACCAAAACCAAGCCGATGTCGGCCCCTACATGGATGCAGTCGATTCCGGGAAACTGCCCATCTTCCGCGCCTACCAAACGAACGAGGAAGAACGCTTCGTCCGTGAGTTCGTGCTGAAGTTGAAGCTGGGCAGCTTCCATCCTTCGTACTATGAGCAAAAGTTTGGGCGTAAGGTGATGGACATCTACGCGCATCAATTCCAGCATCTGGTGAAGGACGGTTTCGTAGATATCGTCGGCGCAGACGATGTGCGCCTCACCCGTGAGGGTCTGCTACAAGCTGATCGCATTTGTCACGAATTCTTCCTGCCGCAACACCGTCAGTATGCAAGGTACACTTGATCCTCAAAAACCCGAGACCGCCCGCGAGGACGATCTGGCACCACTGGTGTTTTTTTATGGCATCGGCAGTGCACGGCCGAGGGTGACGTTTGTGCCTGCGGAGGAACTTCCAGACATGGAGCGCTCCCTCCTCGCGCATGACATCGACATGACCCCGCGACTGAAAGATCACCATCAGTGTGAGATTGATCTTGATGTCCATGCGCGTGGACGTATCGGCAACTACCTCGTACGTGCTTCCGTTTTGAATCGCCGTAGCGACGGCAAGCCGGTAGAATTTGGCGCGATCGGAATTCATCTCGATTTGCTTCCCGAGGAAGCGCAGGCCCTTGTGCTTGAGGGACGTGTCCCGTTTGGCACTATCTTGGAGCGCTACGAAGTCCCCCACTCTAGCCATCCAAGAGGTTTTTTCCGGATTGCCGTAGATCAGCGACTGGCAGAACTGCTCGGGGCCACCAGCGGGCAGATTCTCTTTGGTCGCTGCAATGAACTTCGCCACGGCACTGGGCGAGTGCTGGCAGATGTCGTTGAAGTATTGCCACGCGGTGGCTGAACGCAATCCATTCAGCGTCGCCGAGACGGCACCACAACCCAGCCAACCGCAGCGATCTTGTCTAGCCACACCTGATCGTCTGCCGCTGCATCCACGGGAAACCGCAGCCTCACAGTCATTGGTAAGGGCTTTGAATCACTGAGCTGGAGCCAATACGAGACTTCATTGCCGAGTTGGCTTTTCCGATCCACATAGGCGAACAATGGTTCGGCGTCGGGCTCAGAGGCAACTTTAACCTTCAGACACTGGAGCCATCTACCATCCGCAAAAGCACCACCGAATTTATCTGCGGCCTCTACAGTGACGCGAAATTCGACAACCTGAGTTGGCTTCGTAGCACGGAACTTTGCGGTGGTCATTCCGTTCCACAAAACAAAGCTGGGCCAATCCACCTTATACCCGTCCTTACCAGGTAAAACCGTCGCGGTGCGTTCACTGCCGTCCTGCATCACCACTAGGAATTCGTTGCTTCCCTTTGCGCCAGCAGATGCCGCTGGACGCACTTCTTTGAATAAGATCTCGCCCGCGGAATGTTGGGGCTCCGAATAGTATTGGCGAACAATTTTCTGCCAACTCGCAACGTTCGCTGTGACAGCCAATCTCTCTTCGATGGACTTTGCTCGCAGAAACTTTAGCAAAGCCTCTTCCGCCGCCGAATTTGCCTGAGGTGTCACACCGGCCGCGAGGGGTGTGTCGAGTTTAGGATGACTATCTTCCACACCAATCAATTTCAGATCTGGCTTCATTGTCTCCGTGGCACCAGCTTTGGCAGCATCCGCCGCCTCCTGTTTTTTCAGTGCTTCGACAGCAGGAGGTAAAATCGGGGTAACCTCGAGCGGCGGCTTCACTTCCGATTTTGCATCGGCCACCGGTGACGCCTCGGTATTGTTGGCGGAGGACTCGATCACTGGCTTAACCAGAATCGGAGGGGGAGCCTCCGGCACGAAGTGATAAGCAACCGCCGCCGCGATCAGAAGAGTCAGCACACCCAATCCTGTGAGCAATCGCTTGCGAAATGTCAGCAATTCTGGGTCCATTTTCATCCGCTCCAGCGCATCCCCTAGGAGAGGCTGCGGACTGAATTCCTCGACCGGCTCAGCAGGAGCCACCACATTCTGCTCCATCAGCAGCGCCCGACGTTTTACCTTCTGGTCCTTCTCTGCGACCTGAAGAATGACCATTTCCCCACACTTGGGACATGCCCGCGATCTAGTGACTCCAGATACCTGGAGTTCGATGGCTGCTTCGCAATGTGGACAAGTAAGACGAGTGGCCGGCATGCCGGGGGGTTGAGGAGAACTTCTTGCGCACTCATGCCCCAGGATTTCAAACATCGCAACTCACCAGATCACCTCCCATTGAGGGATTTCTATTGTTCAAAGACGCAGGACGCTCCATTTTAACAATGTTATGGCTAGGCGCATCGCCATCTTTGGAGGTAGTTTTAATCCACCCGGTGTTCATCATCAGCGGGTGGCGCATCAGTTGGCAGGCGTCTTTGACGAAGTCCGCGTCATCCCCTGCGGCCCACGGCCAGACAAACCGATCACTGGCGCAGTGCCCCCTGTCTATCGTGCAGCGCTTGCAGACATGACCTTTGGAGGCATGGAGCGAGTGGTCGTCGACCTCTTTGATTTAGAACAAGAGACCTTCACACGGAATCATCAACTCGATGCGCGATTCGCCTGCGATGGTGAAGTCTGGCACGTTGTTGGCACCGATCTGGTCGAAGGCGGAGCCTCTGGCAACTCACTGATCCAGCGCACCTGGGAAAAAGGGGCTCAGCTCTGGAAAAAGGCCCGCTTTGCGGTGTTGACCCGTCCGGGTTACAATTTCAACGCCAAAGATCTGCCTCCGCACTCGGAGGTGATTGAGATTCAGGTGCCAGGCTCCAGCACGGAGATTCGGGAACGGATCGTCAAAGGCAAGAGCGTCGTAGACCTCGTCACGCCGCGTGCTGCGACTTATCTGGAACGTTACGGTCTTTATCGGGCACCAGTGCCGGGGACATGGTCACGCGGTAGTTTAGCCGGGCAGTCCTATGCACTCCTTACGAACAATCAAATCCCCAAAGCAGCCAAGGTCTCGGCTCTCCTGAAAAAACCTGTCCCGATGGATCAGGCAGAATTCATCTCTGTCGTGGGCGGTGATGGTGCGATGCTGCGGGCGATCCGCGAGCATTGGCGGCTGCGCCTCCCACTATTTGGGATCAACGCAGGGCACCTCGGCTTCTTGATGAACGCTCCAGAGGAGGTCCGCCGAGGCAAGTTCCCCTCAGACGATGTCATTTTCCGTCAATTGCCGATGCTGTACATTGAGTGCACCGACACGAACGGAAAAGTCACCACCACTCATGGATTCAATGACGCATGGCTAGAGCGATCCACCAGCCAATCCTCTTGGCTGGAGGTGAAGGTGAACAACGTCGTCCGCATCGCGAAACTCGTTGGCGATGGTGCCTTGGTGTCTACCGCGGCGGGATCGACCGCCTATGCGCGTAGCATGGGGGCCTCTCCCTTGCTGGCAGACACACCCGCTTGGTTGGTCGTGGGGTCAAATGTCATGGAACCGGCTCACTGGCGCAGCGCTCTTTTGTCCATCGACGCCAGTGTCGAGATCCGCAACCTCGATCCTGAGCGCCGACCTGTCGAAGCTTTCGTCGATGGCGAAAGCCAGGGCCAAATTGTATCCATAAAAGCTCGCATCTCTCGTGCAGCAGCGGCGGAATTGGCATTCTGTGCCAGCCACGACATGGCGGAAAAGATTGCCACGATCCAGTTCCATCGCGCCTCCGAGACCTGAATTTGGGAAGGAGCAACGGAGTAACCGCGTTACCT